>CBDTVJ010000184.1:0-7575 GCA_965363655.1 uncultured Halieaceae bacterium
CTCGGCACTGAAGCCAGCTGGAGGTGCTGCTGGTCCTGTCGTTAGCTCAGGCATGTGGAGCCGTGTAATCCAGCGCTATCCCGGCAAAGATGACCATACCCACCCAATTATTGTGCTGGAAGGCCTTGAAGCAACCTGCCGGGCTGCGCTCGCGGATCAGGTAGTGTTGATAGCCAAACAACAGTGCGGCGACCACCAGTGAGGCGTTGTAGTAGTGGCCCAGATTGAAAGACTGGCCTGCCAGGTACAGGCATAGAAGGGAGGCAAGTTGCAGCATCCCGATGATCAACCGGTCGTGCCGGCCAAACAAAATGGCGCTGGATTTGATGCCTATCTTGAGATCGTGTTCCCGGTCCACCATGGCGTACTTGGTGTCATACGCCACGGTCCACAGCAGGTTGCCCAGATACAGCAGCCACAGCGCTGGGGGCAGGGCATTGCGCTGGGCGGCAAACGCCATGGGAATACCCCAGGAAAATGCAGCTCCCAACACCACTTGCGGTAAATGGGTGTGACGCTTCATGTAGGGGTAACAGGAGGCCAGCGCCACGGCGGCTACGGACAAGAGAACAGTCAGGGTATTGGTAAATAGCACCAGTAGCAGCGCCAGCAGCATCAGGACTATGAACAGGGCTTTTGCCTCACGCTCGCTCACCGCTCCGGTGACCAGCGGCCTGGCGTTGGTGCGCTCCACCGCGCCATCCAGGTGCCGGTCTGCAAGGTCATTGATGACGCAGCCGGCGGACCGCGTGAGAAAGGTGCCCGCAACGAAGATAGCCAGTAGCTGGTATCCCGGTAGACCCTCTGCGGCAATCCACAGGGCCCACAGGGTCGGCCATAGTAATAGCAGAGTGCCGATCGGTTTGTCGAAGCGAATCAGTTGCAGTAGCGCGCTGATCCGGGGGGAATTAAGCATTGATCACTTTTGCGACGGTCCAAAACACCCAGCTTACTGGGTTGGCGACATAATTGCAGCGCTGACCTTGCCCCGTTGGGTGCGGTGCACCGACGTCGTCGCCTGCCAGGGAGTGAAGGGTTGTAGAAAGACCTCGCTGACCATAAGCTTTTTGCCCTCGATCTCGAAGCGGGAGCGACGACCCCAGGCGGGATCAGACTGGCGCAGGTTCGTTGGCAGGTAGTCACTGTCCCCGGGTATTTTAGCCAGTTCGAAGGGACAGCGGTGCATGCCGGGATGCTTGAACAGTATCGCCCCGAGAGACTTGTTCTGCAGGCGGCGTAAATGACCGAGGCTACCGCCCAGGCTGGAAAAAGGGAATACGCTGCGCGCAAACACGACGGTTTCGCCGCCCAGCAACAGCACCACTTCCCGAATCAGGGCCCGTTGGCGTGCCGGCACTCCCAGCAGGCGGCACTCGGAGGGCAGGGGTACTTCCCAGCCCTGGAATAGACGCCTGATACTGAACTCGCCCTGCCCCGACTCCACCAGTCGCCTGGTCAGGGAGCCGTCATCCGTTAGCCAGACCCGGCATGCGGGCGGCAGGGTGTTGTTGGTATAGCATGCCAGCGGCCGCCAGCCGGGTTCTGTCGCGATGCGCCGGTGCATATCTGGCGATGGTTCGTAGGGCGAGAGGGGGGGTGGCACTGGCATGGTTTCCTGAAATCGAGAGGCGAGAATGCTTCATTGGAAAGTAGCTTGCAAGCCTGCTACTGGGCTAAATTGCCAAACTGGCAGCGCCAGAAAACCCTTGCACAATTATCGTACAACTTTATAGTGTTGCGTCTCGAAATTTGTCCTCCATCCGGCTCGGCGGATGTGTAGCCAGCAAGTAAAAAAGAGTGAGTAATGACATGAGTAAGTGGGAATGTATTGTCTGTGGCCTTGTCTACGATGAAAAAGAGGGCTGGCCAGACGATGGTATCGCACCTGGCACCAAGTGGGAGGATGTCCCGGAGGACTGGTTGTGCCCGGACTGTGGTGTCGGCAAGGAAGATTTTGAATTGCTGGAAGAGGCGGCGGTAGACGATACGCCACACCACGAAGAGCCGGTAGTAGATAAATTACATGCGCCGGTGGTCATCCTCGGTACCGGTCTTTCCGGTTATGGCCTGGCCAAGGAATTTCGCAAGCACGATGCAGAGACCCCGCTCATCCTGATTACCTCCGATGACGGCCGCTCCTATTCCAAGCCCATGTTGTCGACCGGATATACCAAGGATCATTCCGCCAATGACCTGGCACAGATGGATGCGGGCAGCATGGCGCGCGCGCTCAAGGCCAGTGTCTGGACCATGACCAGGGTGAATGAGATTGATACCGCGCAGCAGTTGATAAAGGTCGGTGATTCACAGACTGCCATTCACTATAGCAAGCTGGTTCTGGCCGTAGGCGCTGAAGTGATTCGCCCCCCGATTGAGGGAGACGGCCTGGAGATGGTCTATTCCGTCAATGACTTACTGGATTACGCCGACTTCCGTACCGCAGTTGCTAAAAACGATGTGAAGAAAGTATGCATTATCGGTGGTGGCTTGATTGGCTGTGAATACACCAACGATTTGATCAATGGCGGTTTCGAGGTTGAGGCGGTTGACCCGCTCGGCTATTGCCTGCCCACCCTGCTACCGGAGCCCGCCGGCAAAGCGGTACAGGCTGCCCTGGAAGGGAAGGGTGCCCGCTTCCATTTCGGGCCGCTGGTAACCGCCGTCAACAAGGCGGGGAACGGCGTGGCGGTAAGCCTGAATAATGGTGAGACGATTGCCGCTGACCTGGTGGTCTCTGCGGTGGGTGTGCGCCCCCGGGTTGACCTCGCAAAATCCAGCGGAATCGCCACCAATCGCGGCGTTGTTACCAACCGCCTGCTTGAAACCAGTGCTCCCAATGTCTATGCCATGGGAGATTGTGCAGAGGTCGACGGCCATGTGTTGGTCTATGTCGCTCCGCTGATGGCCGCTGCCAAAGCCCTGGGTAAAACCCTGGCGGGTGAGCCCACAGAAGTCAGCTATCCCGCAATGCCCGTAACGATCAAGACACCGGCCTGCCCGGTAGTGGTTGCCCCGCCCGCACGTGACGCCGAAGGCGATTGGGCGATTGAAGTTGATGGGAATAATGTCAAAGCCCAATTCCGGGACGCCGCCGGTAAGCTGCTGGGCTTCGCCCTGACCGGGGAAGCCATCAAGGAAAAGATGGCGTTGCAGAAAGAGCTGCCTGCAATTATGGGTTGAGTGCCTCGCAGTGGTGCGGGGGTAAGTGATTACCCCCGCTGCTGTGAAGGCCTTGGGTCAGCACACTTGCCAGTTAGACCTTGGCGAACTGTTCGCTACTCCCCGTCCAGCGCTGGATGATGGTGTTTATCCTGTCCGGGTGATCCTCTCGAATGCGATCCGCGACTGCCTGTACCTCGTCCAGCAAATAATTATGGGTGGGCAGCTCTGCAACCCTGAAATCCATCAGCCCAGTCTGCCGGGTTCCCAGAACTTCACCGGGCCCTCGCAGCTCGAGATCTTTTTCGGCAATATAGAAGCCGTCGGCGCTTTCGCGCAGGGCCGCCAGGCGCTGCTTGCCGTTGGCCGAAAGAGGTGTCTGGTACAGCAGTACGCAATGACTGGCGGCGCTGCCACGCCCCACTCTTCCGCGCAACTGGTGCAGCTGAGCCAGGCCCAGCCGTTCGGGGTTTTCAATGATCATCAAGCTGGCATTGGCCACATCCACCCCGACTTCGATGACCGTGGTGGCCACCAGCAGTGCCAGGTCTCCCGCTTTAAAGGAGGCCATAACAGCCTGTTTTTCAGCGGGTTTCAAGCGGCCGTGAATGAGGCCGATATTGAGCTGGGGCAGCGCCAGGCGTAACTCTTCGGCGGTGGCCTGGGCCGCCTGGGCCTGCAGTGCGTCGCTCTCTTCAATGAGGGTGCACACCCAGTAAGCCTGTCGGCCCTCGCCGCAGGCTGCAGCGACCCTGGACATCACATCATCCCGCCGTCCGCTGTCGACCAGTGCGGTGGTCACTGCCTGTCTTCCCGGCGGCAACTCGTCGATTATCGAGCAGTCCAGATCGGCGTAAGCAACCATGGACAGCGTGCGGGGAATGGGAGTGGCTGTCATCACCAATTGGTGTGGGCGCCCCTGTCCCGGTGCTGCTTTTTCAGTCAGGGTCAGGCGTTGGTGAACACCAAAGCGGTGTTGTTCATCGACCACAACCAGGCCCAGGCGTGAAAAAGCGACATCGTCCTGGAACAGGGCGTGGGTGCCTATAACCAGACTGGCTTCGCCACCAGCGATGCGCTGCAGGGCGGTGGCGCGTTTACCTCCCTTGGTGCGCCCGCTCAACCACTCCATGGAGATTCCCAGCGGCTGGAACCAGTCGTGGAAATTCTGCCAGTGTTGTTCCGCCAGGATTTCAGTGGGTGCCATGATGGCTACCTGGAAGCCATTGCCAATGGCCTGCAGTGCGGCACCCGCTGCCACCAGGGTCTTGCCGGAACCGACGTCCCCCTGTACCAGGCGGAGCATCGGTACGGGTTTGGCCAGATCAGCGGATATTTCTGCCAGCACTCTGTGCTGGGCGTCGGTGGGCGTAAACGGCAGGCTGGTGAGAAAATTCTCCATCTCGTGTTTGCGCGGCGCCAGTGCTGGGGCGCCATCGCGCTGTTGTCTTTCCCGCAGCCGGTGCAACGACAGGTTGTGTGCTACCAACTCTTCCAGAGCCAGCCGCAGTTGCGCGGGGTGCTTGCCCTCCCTTAATAGCTCCAGCGAAGCATCCGGTGGCGGCGCGTGCAGGTACTGCAGGGCGCGAGTCAGGTCATAGGGATAGCTTTCGTTGGGTGGCAACAAGTCGACCGCGCGCTCCCGCTGCAGGTAGGTCAGGGCCTGGTCACATAGCTTGCGCCACTGGTTTTGCCCAATGCCGGACGTGGTCGGGTAAATTGGCGTCAGCGCTTCCTCTACCGGAGGGCTCTCTTCCTGCAGTTGCTGATACTCCGGGTGGTACATCTCCAGGCCGCTGCCGCCGCGCCTGACCTGGCCAAAACAGCGCAGCCTGGTCCCCGGCTGCAAATTGTTCTTCTGGGCCGCGGAGAAATGGAAAAAACGCAGGGTCAGTGTGCCACTGCCATCCTGAATGCGTGCCACCAGGCTACGACGGCGGCCGAACACTATATCGGCCGCGCGGATTTCGCCTTCAATGACCAGGTCGGCGCCTTCGCGGGCTGCTGCTATAGCGGTAACCCGGGTACGATCCTGGTAGCGCAGTGGCAGGTGAAACAGCAGGTCTTCCAGATAACGCACACCGTAGTCGGCGAGCCTGGTTGCCAGTTTTGGCCCGACGCCCCGCAACTCCTGTACAGAAAGGTTGGCGATTCCCTGCATGGTTGACCTATCCGCCGCGCAGGGCGTCGGTAAGGATATCGATGGCGTCTGGTCGCGGATAGCTCACTCGCCAGGCCAGTGCGATGGTACGGTGCGGCGCGGGGTCGGCAAAGGGGCGCACCGCCAGTGTGCGCTCGCCGTAGGTAGTCGCGTCTGCCGCTGACCTGGGTAGCACCGTGATTCCCAGTCCGGTAGCTACCATATGCTTAAGGGTTTCAAGGGAACTGCCCTCCACCACCGCGTGGCCCTGCGAGTAATTCTCACGGATGGCCTGCTGCAGGCCCGGACAGGCCTCGAGGACCTGGTCGCGGAAACAATGGCCCTCTCCCATCAACAGCACCTTGTGTATGGCGAGGTCTGCAGCAGTTATTTCTTTTTGCTGCGCCAGCTCATGATCCTCCGGCAGTAACACCACGAAGGGTTCATCGTAGACGGCCCGTGTAACCACCTCAGTTTCGGTGAAGGGCAGTGCCACAAAAATCGCATCCAACTCGCCACTGGTTAATTTTCCGCGCAGACTGGCGGTGTAGCTTTCCTCAATAAACAGCGGCATGTTCGGCGCCAGCTGTTGCAGTTGGCTTACCAGCCGTGGAAACAGGTAGGGACCAACGGTGTAGATGGCCCCTACCGATAGCATGCTGCCCAGGGGGTCTTTGCCCGCTTCTGCCAGGTGCAACAGGTTTTGGGTTTCCTGTAATACGGTTTGGGCCTGTTCCACTATGCGGGCTCCGGTGGGTGTGGCAGTGACTTTGTGACGAGAGCGCTCGAACAGGCTGATGCCCAGTTCTGCCTCGAGTTTTTTGATAGCGATGCTCAAGGTGGGCTGGCTGACATTGCATTGTTCTGCCGCCTTGCGAAAGTGGCCTGTTTCAGACAGGGCAACAAGATAGCGCAGTTCTGTTAGTGTCATGGCATGAGACCTTATTAACGTAGGGCCTAGTGTAACCAGTGAGAGATGAGTTTATGAAGAGCAGTTCCGTTCTATTTGTGGGGTGTGGAGACCTGGGGACGCGAAGCGGCAGGTTATTGTTGCAAAAAGAGTGGTATGTCACCGGGGTGAGGCGAGATACCACAAAGCTTCCTGCTGAATTTGCCGCGCGCGAGGCGGATTACACTCAGCCCGGCAGTCTGGACTTTGCGTCACAGTTGCGGCCGGACTATGTGGTGGCGACGTTTAACCCCTTTGAGCGCTCCGTAGAGGGTTACAAGAAGGGTTTCCAGGTCGCCATGCGCAACCTGTTGCAGGGCCTGGGGCAACACCGACCGCAGCATATTATTATGGCCAGCAGTACCCGGGTCTTTGCAGAAGCGCAGGGTGGCTGGGTAGACGAAGACAGCCCCCTCTCGCGGGATGACCCCCGTGCCCTGGCAATAATCGACGCGGAGCGGCAACTGCTGGAGTCGGATCACAGCGCCAGCGTGGTGCGTTTTGCGGGTATCTACGGTATCCCGGGAGGTCGCTTAATGGCGCGGATCAGTCGGGGCGAGCTGTGTCCTGCACAGCCGCTGCGCTATACCAATCGTATTCATCGGGATGACTGCGCGGGTTTCCTGGATCATCTGCTGCAGAGGGGTCAGGACGGGGGGGCGCTGGCGCCGGTGTACATCGGTGTGGATGATAATCCTGCTCCGCGGTACGAGGTCGAATCCTGGCTGGCGCGGAAACTGGGGGTGGACAACCGGGACCAGGGCTTATCGCCGCCGCTTGACCAACCCACGCCCCATAACATCGCCGGTCACAAACGCTGTCGCAATGGCGCACTGCGCGACAGTGGCTTCCAGTTACTTTATCCGGATTACATTAGTGGCTACGGCGCCCTGCTCGACTAAAGCGCGAGGATTGCTTCCACCTCGATATTCGCTCCCTTGGGCAGAGCGGCTACCTGTACGCAGGCGCGCGCTGGAAAGGGCTCCTGCAGAAAACGGGACATAATGTCGTTGACTGCGGCGAAATCATTCAGGTCGGTCAGTGAAATATTGATCTTCACTGCATCATCCAGACTGCCGCCTGCCGCGGCCGCGACGGCGGACAGGTTCTGGAATACCCGCCTCGCCTGTTGGCTGATATCGCCGCCCACCAGTTCCATGGTGTCTGGATCCAGTGGGATCTGCCCGGAAAGCCACACGGTGTTGCCCACTTTGACTGCCTGGGAATAGGGGCCGATGGCATCGGGGGCTGCAGGTGTTGATATTACGGCGCGATTGCTCACACTAATTCTCCGTTGACGGCCATGGGTATGGCGGGATGTCCTAGT
>CBDTVJ010000185.1:0-7559 GCA_965363655.1 uncultured Halieaceae bacterium
GCATGCCCCGGTTGTAACTTGCCAGCATGGTGCCTTCTATAGTGGCCATCGGCACATAAAACTCGCCCTGGGCATGTTCGCCGTTGATGAGCAGCGGCCCGGCCAGTCCGATGGGAACCTGGGCAACACCAAACAGGTTTTCAATGTTGCCGGACATATCATCCGGTGAGAACGAGAACCGCTTGGTATGGTCCAGTTTTGCAGCGGTGTTTTCTTCGATAAATGCCTGGCGCTGTTTCACGATATCCAGGCTGTAGTCGTTGTCATTGGAGCGGGGTATTTTTTTACTCACAGCAGCTGCCTCTTGTCTACGTAAGGCGTTGAAATTACGCGCTTATCCATAGTGGGTCAAACGAAAGCCGCGGGCAGTCCCTCGAACTAACGAATGATTAATACAAAGGTATTATAATAATACGCTAGTATGTTTCTAAGCTGTCGTGGAATCCATCAAGAGAAGGAATCGGCCATGCGTTTGTTGCAGTTATTCCTGCTGATCATCGTAGTACTTGCATCCGCTCTGGCAGTAGCGCAGGTAGACCAGGAGGTGCGCCCCAATATCATTATTATGGTGGCTGATGATCTGGGCTGGAGTGACGTGGGGTTTCACGGGGGCGAGATTGATACGCCTTCCCTGGACCGGCTGGCGGCGCAGGGCGTCGAGCTCTCCCGGTTCTACACCACGCCTATCTGTTCACCTACGCGGGCAGCACTGATGACAGGCCGGGACCCGATGCGCCTGGGGGTGGCTTACGGCGTCATCATGCCCTGGATGAATATCGGTATTCACCCGAATGAGCATTTCATGCCGCAAAGTTTCCAGGCCGCCGGTTACCAGACGGCGATGGTCGGTAAATGGCACCTTGGTCACGCCCTGCAGGCCTATCATCCCAATGAGCGGGGCTTCGACCATTTCTATGGCCACCTTCACACCGAAGTGGGTTACTTCCCGCCCTTTGCCAACCAGGGCGGCAAGGATTTCCAGCTCAACGGCCAGTCCATAGAGCGCGAAGGATATGAAACCTTTATCCTCGCGGACGAGGTATCTCGTTATATTCGCGAGCGGGATACTCAAAAGCCCTTCTTCGTTTACATGCCTTTTATAGCACCGCATACACCGCTCGATGCACCCCGGGCGCTGCAGGATAAGTACGCCGACCTGGAAGATACCCGCGAGGCTGCGCGCAGTAAGAATACCGATGATACTCGCCGCATGAGCAAGCTGATGATGCAGCCCAGCGCACGGCCTATGTATGCAGCCGTTGTAGATGGTATGGATCAGGCCATAGGTCGGGTACTGGATACCCTGGATGAAGAGGGTATTGCCGACAACACCATCGTGTTGTTCTTCAGCGATAACGGCGGCGCGGCTTACGCCATGGGTGGCGCAGATAACGTACCGCTGCGCGGTGGCAAGGGTGAAACCTGGGAGGGGGGTATCAGGGTGGTTGCTGTGGTGCGTTGGCCTGGCAAGTTGGGTAGCGGGAAAACTATGGGCCAGATAATGACGGCGATGGATGTTTTTCCCACGCTGGCGGCAGCAGCGGGGGTAACGCCCGGCAATGAAGACTACCGACTCGACGGAAAAAACCTGTGGCCTGCTATTGCCGGCGGATTAAAAGCGCCACGGCAGGATCTCGTGTTCTTTGCCTCGGAAACCCCGATCCGCGGTTCCTTTATGCTGACAGCGTTTAACGATCACTGGAAGTTAGTGCAGGAGGTGGAGCAGGGTTTGCTGTCTGCCAAGGTGACCAATTATCTGTTTGATATTTCCAGCGACCCCAACGAATACAACAACCTGGCCGCTGCACATCCGCAAGTGGTCGCCAAACTGGCTAAAGAAATACACTACTGGCGCACGCTCTACCCGGTGGCGGGCACCCGCTCCGAGTTAGTGCCTCCGCCGGGGTGGCGTGCTCCAAAAGACTGGTCAACGTATCCGCGCTCCTTTGCCGACACCCAGGATGAAGCCGCTCCGGGAATGCCACCGGCATTCGCCCTGCCGCCACTGGATTGGCAGCATGGAGAGGCCGGCCGCCTGATTTACAATTGTGAGCCCTACCGTTTCGCCGGGGGTGGTCTCTGTAAATAGTAATAACCGGGCATTCAGGAAGGTCTCCTGTTTTGCAGTAGCACCTTGAATTACCTGGCCAATATCGCCAGAATCCTACTTCCAGCTAACATTGCATTGCTGCCCGGCAGCACCAGCTATCTATACTGTAAGGATTAATCATTTTGCGTAATAAGTTGCACAGGGATACGGCAGCTTTGGTCCCCCGTTCCCGCTTTCCACTGTTTGCTCTCATCTGCCTGTTAACCCTGGTCGCTTGCTCCGACGGCTCGGACAATCGTTCCGCTGGTGCGCTAACTTCCGCCGAACCGTTCCATGAGCTTTTTGAACAGGGCATCACCCGTTACCTGGGGCGCTATACGCCAATGCTGTCCGAGCAGGATGGCGACGCCATCACCCATTCTTTCGGCGTTGGCGATGGGCCCTTGTGCATGGAGGGTGAGCCGTTTGCCATGGCCACGCGGGACCAGGGGTCGGACGAACTGCTCATTTTCCTGGAGGAGGGTGGTGCCTGTTGGCCGGGTTTTTGCTTCGCTGCGACTACTGCGGTGCCGCAGATACCTGCGGAGGGAATACTGGACCCCGCACGAGACAATAATCCGGTTAAAAATTGGAACCAGGTTTATATACCCTATTGTGATGGTTCCTTGCATGCTGGAGACCGGGATGTTGATAGTGATGACAATGGCCAGGTCGACCGCTTTCACCGCGGCCTGCACAATTTTTCCGCGGCCCTTGATGTGGCAGCCAGGCACTTCCCGGCACCTCGCAGAATACTGCTGGCTGGTTACAGCGGTGGCGGACTGGGTACCATTTTTGCACTACCTTTGGTGCGCTATGTGTATCCCGATGCGAAAATAGAGCTGATCAATGACTCCGGCGTGGGCGTGCTGCGCCCTGACGATCCGGAGTTTCTGCAGGAAGTGTTGGAATACTGGAATATGGGCGCTTTCATTCCCGCCAGTTGCGACGACTGTATTCCAGTTGATGGCCACCTGACCGAGTACCTGATCTGGCAAAGGGACCAGGACCAGACTGTGCGTAGCGGTATGCTCAGTTATTCCCGGGATTTTAGTCTGGCCGATGTATTTCTCCAGATTGGCAAGCCGGCCTATGAGAAGGCGCTGTTTGAAGAAATGGCGCAGTTGGAAAGTGCTCACCCGGCCCGCACCCACTCCTGGATACCTGCCGGCGAGGAGCATACTTTTATCCTGAGGAGACCTGATCAGACGGCAGGTGGCGTGCCTTTGATGGACTGGATAGGGTATATGCTGTCCGGCTCAGAGCAGTGGCAATCTGCCCAGGATAATATTATGGGGCCCCCGCCGGGCTGAGCCTTTTTCGTGTCGCCGAAGAGGTGCTTTCCTGAGCTCTCTAAGCTTGTTGCAGGTGCTCGTTGATGACTTGCAAAAACACCTTGCCGTACTTGTCCAGCTTGCGCTCTCCCACACCGCTAATGCGCCCGAATTGCAGTGCATTGCGGGGCAGGACAGCGCACATTTCCTGCAGGCTGCGGTCGTGGAAGATAACGTAGGGTGGCACGCCCTGCTCCTCTGCCAGTTCCCGCCGGCATTCCCTGAGCGCCTCCCACAGGGTGATATCGATATCCGCAGGTAGTGGTGTTTTGGTCTGTTGTTTGGTGCGACTGCGGCCAGGGTCCCGACGCAGTTGGATGTGCTCCTCGCCCTTCAGCAGTGGGCGGCACTTCTCCTGCAGGCGCAGGGCGCCGAAACGCTCCAGGTCCACGCTTAAATAGGCCCCGGCGACCAGCTGCCTGAACACAGAGCGCCACTGCTGGTTGTCGAGGTCCTTGCCGACCCCATAGGTGGGCAGGTGCTGGTGGTCGAACTGTAATATCTTGTCGTTCTGTGCACCGCGCAGTAAATCGATCAGGTGGTTGACGCCAAAACGCTGGCCAGTGCGATAAACAGCGCTCAAGGCCTTGCGCGCTGCGTCGGTGCCGTCCCAGGTGTCTACCGGCTCCAGGCAGGTATCGCAGTTGCCACAGGGCTCCTCCAGGGTTTCGCCGAAATAGTTGAGCAGGGACTGGCGGCGACAGGTGGTGATCTCACACAGGCCAAGCATGGCGTTCAGGCGATGTTGTTCGGCCCGTTTGTGCTCTTCGCTGCCTTCCGAGGAAGCCATCATCTGGCGCAGTTTGATGACATCCTGCAGGCCGTAAATCATCCAGGCATCAGCGGCCTCGCCATCCCGACCCGCCCGACCGGTTTCCTGGTAGTAGGCCTCCACGGTCTTGGGCATATCCAGGTGCGCCACGAAGCGAACGTCCGGTTTATCTATCCCCATGCCAAAGGCAATAGTAGCGACCATGATGATGCTTTCTTCACGCAGGAAGCGGGCCTGGTGCTCGGCGCGCATAGTTGCGGGCAGTCCGGCGTGATAAGGAAGAGCCTGGAAGCCCTGTTGCTGTAGCCAGAAAGCCGTTTCTTCGGTTTTTTTACGCGACAGGCAATAGATAATGCCGGCGTCCTGTGGATGTTCCTCTTTTAAAAAGCGCAGGAGCTGGGGCTTTGGGTTGTGCTTCAGGGCGATGCGATAGCGGATATTGGGTCGGTCAAAGCCAGCGATGAACTGCCGCGCAGCCCCCAGGTCCAGTCGTGCAATAATTTCGGCGCGTGTGCGTTCATCGGCGGTGGCGGTGAGGGCAATACGTGGGATATCGCCAAAACGCTCGTGTAGCAAGCTCAACTGCAGGTAGTCGGCTCTGAAATCATGTCCCCACTGGGATACACAGTGGGCTTCATCAATGGCGAACAGCGCGATCGGGGACCTCTCCAGTAGCGCCAGGCAGTGTGCCTGCGTCAGTCGCTCCGGGGCTATGTACAGTAAGTCCAGCTCCCCTGATGCCAGCTCATTCTCCACCTGCTGTGTAACAGCGCGGTCAAGAGTGGAGTTGAGAAAGCTCGCTTTAACGCCCAGTTGTCGCAGGGCGCTTACCTGGTCCTGCATCAAGGCTATCAGGGGCGAGATAACAACAGCGCAACCTTGCCTGGCAAGTGCGGGAATCTGGTAACACAGTGATTTTCCTCCGCCGGTGGGCATCAGCACCAGTGCGTCTCCACCGTCGATGACGGTTTGGATAATCTCGTCCTGGGGTGTGCGGAACGAGTCGTAGCCGAACACGGATTGCAGTATGTGCTGAGGGTCTTTCATGGTGCCGCAGTATAACCGAAGGTCACCCGATCTTTCGCCAGTGCTAAACATTCGCTCGAAATAGATTGAAAGTGCTAGAATCACCCCGTGTATTTCCTTTTCAGGACGGATGCCTAGCTATGGCCAATAACGATACAGAAAATCATAGAGAGTGCGTGAACCGGCTTATTGAGCTGGCCAACGCCATGAAGGACGAAGGGATTGATATCAATATTGTTTCCGGATCGCTAATGACAGCATCCGGCTTGTATGCAAGCTACGTTGCCGGTGGCAATGATGGTGGTCTGACAGATTCGGGTGTGGAAAAAGTAGCGGGCGTTTACAAGCGGGAATTAGAGCGGATTCAGCAGATCAAGAAAGAAAGCAGCGGCACCTGATTTACTATCCCGCTACTGTTGCCAGTATCAGGATCCTTCAATCTCCCGAATCTGCGGTTTGAAGTAGCCCGGTTTCAATAATGGTTTCAATTCCTCGATGGGTACTGGTTTGCTAAACAGGAATCCCTGGATCACGCTGGCCCCGTAACGTTTCAGGAATTCGTATTGATCACGTGTCTCTACTCCCTCGGCTACCAGTTTCAGACGCATGCTCCTGGCCATGGCGATAATAGCAATCACCAGGCTGGCATCGTTCTCGCTCTTGTCAAAGTCTATGACAAAGCTGCGGTCTATCTTGAGCTCATCCAGAGGGAAGCGGCTCAGGTAGCTAAGGGATGAGTAGCCTGTACCAAAGTCATCAATGGACAGTTGTACACCCAGCTCTTTCAGGTCTTTAAAGGAGCGCACGACGGCTTCTGTGCCATCCATCATGATACTTTCGGTGAGTTCCAGTTCCAGCCGCAGCGGGCGCATGCCGGTCTCTGCCAGGATCTCACCAACCTTGGTTATGAATTCGTGATTGAATTGCAGTGCGGAGACGTTGACGGATACCTTGGGCAGCTCAATGCCCTCGGATTGCAGTGCCACCACCTGGCGACAGGCTTCCTCAAGCCCCCATTCACCCAGTGCACCTATCAAGCCCATTTCTTCAGCCAATGGGATGAATTTGAATGGAGGCACCAGCCCTCGCTCCGGATGCTGCCATCTCATCAAGGCTTCCGCGCCAATCACCGAGCCTGTAGTGATATCTACCTGTGGCTGGTAATGCAGTATCAGTTCGTTGCGTTCTATGGCCTTGCGCAAGTCGGTTTCCAGGGTTAGGCGATCAACGCTGGCAGCGTCCATTTCGCTGGCGTAATAGATGTAGTTATTTTTACCTGAGCTTTTTGCGTGGTACATCGCCGTGTCGGCAGCCTTGAGCAGATCTTCCACGTTGTCCGCATCGTTAGGTGCTATGGCAATACCTATACTGGGAGTGACTACAATTTCGTGCCCCTCGATCATCATTGGTTTTACCAGTGCATCAAGCAGGCGTTGGGCGACCATCCCGGCCGATTCGACGCTGTCCAGCTGGTTCAGGACTACGGTAAACTCATCGCCACCCAGGCGCGATACGTCTATTCCTGAATTGGGTTCCACATTGTGACCCACAACGTCACTCTCCCTTACGCAGTGAGAGAGTCTCTTGCCTACCTGGCGAAGTAATAAATCACCTGCCACATGTCCCAGGGAATCGTTGATACGCTTGAAATTGTCCAGGTCAAGGAACAACAGGGCGACTGTTTCCTTGTTGCGCCTTGCCATTCTGAGCAGAAGATCCAGTTGTTCCGTGAACAGGCGTCGGTTGGGTAGGGCGGTGAGGCTGTCGTAGTATGCCATCTGCCGCAGGCGATCCTTGGTCTTGGTGACTTCCTTGACCGCCCGGTTCAGTTCTTCGTTACGCCTGGATAGCTGTGAGGTGCGCTTGGATAGTTGTGAGGTGCGCTCATCCACCTTCATGCTAAGCAGTTGATGATCTACATCCATCTTTGTTTTATAGGTGTGCAGGCCACCAATGATGGTATTGAGCAGCACCACGATTTCCTTGAATTCACCGCTCTTTTCCAGCCCCTGGGCCTCTACAGCCCTGCCTGCTCCAATATCGTCCGCCATGCGCACGATGGTGGCAAATGGTGCAGTGATTTTGCGTGTCATGAAACTGCTGAAGATTGTACAAAGTAGTATGAAGGCGAATGCTGTGCCTATAGCCACCCCCACTGCCGGCAGGATTTCCACCAGCAACATGGTGCGACTGATACCCAGGTGTGCGTAGCCGATAACATGCAGGCTGGCGACCTTGCCGGTGTCAGCCAGCGCGTTGCCAAACTCCGCGCGGCTTATATCTTTATTGAGGGGGTTGATGACTGAAAAAATGGGTATGGTGAGATCCCATACAACAT
>CBDTVJ010000186.1:0-7503 GCA_965363655.1 uncultured Halieaceae bacterium
AAACCAGGGCTTTTTTTTATTCCCGCATAACGCTCTTCAATGCGCATCGAGTTGTTGGGGCCGGTCTGGGGCCACTGCGTTGGCAATGGCGACGAGGAGAAGTTTAACCTGGATTTCAAGGGGCCGCGCATCTACCTTAGTTACGGTTTCTGATTAGCAGGAACAGGCTGCGACCTTTAAAATGCTTCCCGCACCGAAATATTGGTGCGGCTAGAAAGTCAGTAATTCTCCAATAATATCAGAAGGTTAGCTATTCCTCGGGGCGCTCGACGAACCCGATTTCAATGCAACCGCCCCAAGTCCTTCCGCAGCTTAATTCTGTTTGACCAAATAAGGGAGTGTAATTGTACCGGGAATCCTGGCGCGCGCGGCCATATGATTGGCGTGCAGGGTCATGTCAAATCACGCCGCGCCATTGCATAGTAACGATCGATACTGAACGGAACCTGGGGCGAGTGCATGGGACAGTCGAACAGAGCCATAGCAATAGCAACGCTGATCGCCCTCGCCTCATCGCCGGCAGCTGGCGACGATACGCGCGGCTTTTACTCAGGCGCTGGCGCGGGGTATATGCCTGCGGATGAACTGAATTTGCAGCCAGTAGCGGCCGGCGGAGATTCACTTGCCGCATTCGGCGGATTCCGACTTAATTCCCTGTTTGGCCTGGAGGGCTTCTACGCCGAAATCAACCCGCTGGACCTGCCGTCCGAGCGCAGCAGAAATCTCTACACCCAGAGCTTGCTGGACACTGGCCTTGCAGGCAACGCGGTTTCAACCGTGGCCAGCTTATCCGTCGTTACCACCCTGGTCGAGCAGGGCCCCATCAGGCCCTTTGCCCGAATAGGTCTGCACCACTACGATCTCGAAGGCGGGACTGGACAGCCGCTGCGCGGCGACAGCCTGCTGCTCGGCACGGGTGCAAATATAGACCTGTCGCGAGGCTGGAAAGCCAGGCTGGAGTGGGAGCACTATAGCGATGTCGACCAGCGGGACCGAAATATATTTTCTGCCAGTTTCGAGTACAAATTCTAGGCAGTGTACGTTGCCAGCACCACAGCCACAGAAAATCGCCTATGGCTCAAATCGGGCAAGACATACTGAAGTTATAACGCTTTTGCTCTGGGAGCGACCATCAATTGGTTTAGTATGGATGTCGACGTACATGATGATGGTTGCCAGGGTAGTATTGATTGTCAGTATTTGGGCCCAGGAATTTATGTAATTTTCGATTCCAGGCTTTTCGAGACAGCCAGGGGAGCGATTTGAATGGTATTTACAATAGTATTTGTTGGTGAGCTGGCGCGGTTGATATTTTACTTTTTGCCACTCTTCATAGCGCTCCCCCTTGCAAATATACGATAGATTTGGATCATTTCCGCATGTAAATCAACACTTGCCTCAGTCATCAAACTTGTCTGCTTACCCGCACTGCAGTCCTTACCCACTTTGTCGCAACTGGAGTCCGCTTGGTCGCAATGATCCGGAATAGCCCATTCAAATCCGTCAGGATATCCGCAGGGCTCTATGAAAACGACCTTACGGATAGCTGTCCGATATTGCCAAAGCGGAGACGTGAACGGTAAGTGGCGATCGAGGCTCTTCTTTGGATACCTGGAAATCCGGGTACGGTTGGCCTGACCTTACCAGGAAAAAGAAATGAATATCCAGGCGGTAAGTTTGCTGAAGAATGAAGACATCGAGGCGCTGCTGGCGGCGCGCTGTGAAGATGTTTTCTCCATTCTGGGTATGCACGAACACCCTTCTGGCAAAGGACTCATTGTCAGGGTACTGTTGCCGGGAGCCACTGCCGTCGAGGTCATTGCAAGCGAAGATAATACAAATGTCGCTGTCCTTCAGCGCGTTGATGACGCGGGGCTCTTTGAAGGCACTCTGGGTGGTCGGAGCGAGCGCTTCCGCTATCACCTGAAGGTAAAGTTTGGCAGTGAGATAGTCGAATTGGAGGACCCTTACTGTTTTCCTTCATTGCTGAATGATGACGACCTCTATTTGTTTGGCGAAGGCACCCAGGAACGGGTGTATCAATGGATGGGGGCCCATGCCCGCCAGGTCCAAGGCGTAGACGGCACACTGTTTGTAGTGTGGGCACCGGATGCGGCCAGGGTTTCCGTGGTGGGTGATTTCAATGCCTGGGACGGCCGGCGTCATAGCATGCGCAAGCATTCCGCACCGGGAATCTGGGAGATATTTATTCCAGGTTTCGGTGAGTCGATGACCTACAAATATGAAATAGCCAACCGTGACGGTGTGCTCTTGCCGTTAAAGGCTGATCCCTATGCGTTTGCTATGGAGGGTTCGCCTGATACCGCCTCAAAAATTGTCAGTGACCAGCCATACCTGTGGCAGGACGAAGAGTGGATGGTCACGCGCACTTCATCTTCCGACCACTATCACAGCCCGGTTTCAATTTACGAAGTGCACCTTGGTTCCTGGCGACGCTGCGTGGAGCGCGGCGGCAGCTACCTGACGTACCGTGAACTGGCCGAGCAGCTGATACCCTACGTGGTCGATTTGGGATTTACCCATATTCAACTGATGCCGATCTCTGAATATCCCTTCGACGGTTCCTGGGGGTATCAACCAATCGGCCTGTATGCGCCAACCAGCCGCTTCGGTTCGCCGCAAGATTTCAAGTACTTTGTCGATTGTTGCCACAAGCAGGGCATAGGCCTGTTGTTGGACTGGGTGCCGGGACATTTTCCAACGGATGAATACGGTATCGGACGCTTCGATGGAACCTGCCTGTACGAACATGAAGACGTTCGCAAGGGCTTTCATCCGGATTGGAATACACTGATTTATAACTATGGCCGCAAGGAAGTCATCAGTTATCTACTTAGCAATGCGATGTATTGGCTGGATCAATTCCATATCGACGGGTTGCGGGTCGATGCGGTGGCTTCGATGTTGTACCTGGATTACAGCCGCCAGGAGGGTCAGTGGTTGCCCAATATTTACGGTGATCGGGAAAACCTGGAAGCGATAGAGTTGCTCAGGCAGGTTAACAGCCGCGTATATTTCAACAATCCGGGTGTGATGATGGTGGCTGAAGAGTCCACTGCGTGGCCAGGCGTATCGCGCCCCGTTGATGAGGGCGGCCTGGGCTTTGGCTTCAAATGGAATATGGGTTGGATGAATGACAGCCTGCGTTATATGGAACGCGACCCGATTCACCGGAAATACCATCACAACGAAATGACTTTTAGCCTGGTCTACGGTTTCGGTGAGAATTTCGTGTTACCGCTCAGTCATGATGAGGTGGTTCATGGCAAGGGCTCCCTGTTACAGAAGATGCCTGGCGATGACTGGCAAAAGTTTGCCAACCTGCGGGCCTATTATGGATTTATGTGGACACATCCCGGCAAGAAACTGCTGTTTATGGGCTGTGAGTTTGCCCAGCGTCAGGAATGGAACCATGACCAGAGCCTGGATTGGAATCTGTTACATGATGAACGGCACGCGGGTGTGCAAAGATTGATCAGGGATTTGAATCACATTTACCGTGAGTTGCCGGCACTGCATCAACTGGACTGTGATGGAAAGGGTTTTGAGTGGATTGAGTCGGATAACCACCAGCAGTCTCTTTTTGTTTATCTACGCAAGGGCCAGACGGACACACCACCGGTTTTGGTGATAGTGAATCTGACACCCGCGGCTTACCTGGAATACAAGCTCGGGGTACCGCGTGCTGGACACTATCGCGAACGCTTGAATACCGACAGTGGGCATTACGGTGGCAGTAATATGGGAAATATCGGCGGTGTCGATACACACGCAAAGGCATTAGGTGGCCAGCCTTGCCAACTTTCTCTGTGCATTCCTCCCCTGGCAACACTAATTCTTGAATGGCAAACGGCATCGCAGTGACGACATCAGCGTCTCAGGCGATTCCAGGCCGCGATCAAACAACTGTTTCCAACAAGGAGACCATAGAGTGAATAAACTGGTAAACCCCGGCGAAACCGGAATTGAACCTTTGGGTATGGACGAACAGCACCTGGCCGAGGATCTCAATCGACATTTTTATTTGACCCTTGGCCGGGATGAAGAGGCCGCATCGCATCGCTACCTGTTTGATGCGCTCGCGTTCACTGTCAGGGATCGTTTGATAGAGCGTTGGCGCGCAACACGCGATCGCCATATCGACGAGCCACCCAAGCGCATCAGTTACCTGTCCATGGAGTTCCTGATGGGGCGCGCGATGAGCAACGCTGTAATTAATCTCGACCTGGAAGAGCCCGTCCGCCAGGCCTTGCATAATTATGGCTGTACTCTGGAACAGTTGGAGCAGGAAGAACAGGATGCAGGCCTGGGTAATGGTGGCTTGGGTCGGCTGGCTGCCTGTTTTCTGGACAGCTGTGCCACCCTGCAGTTGCCGGTCACAGGTTACGGAATTCGCTACGAGTACGGGATGTTTCACCAGCGCATAGATAATGGCTACCAGGTCGAATATCCCGATCACTGGTTGCGAGATGGTAACCCCTGGGAAGTTGAATGCCCTGAAAACACGGTGCGAATAAAGTTTTTTGGCCGTACCGATTATGATGCAGATCATTCAGGTATTAAGCGGGCCCGTTGGGCCGACACGCAGGATGTATTGGCAGTGCCCTACGATGTGCCAATACCGGGCTATCGTAATGAAACCGTCAACACCCTACGTCTGTGGAAATCGGAAGCCACCGATGAATTCAATCTCGATGAGTTTAATGCCGGCAGCTACACCGAGGCAGTTGCTGCAAAAAACCTCGCGGAACAGATCACCATGGTGTTATACCCCAATGACGCCAGTGAGAACGGCAAGGAATTGCGCTTGCGCCAACAATATTTTTTGGCTTCGGCCAGCCTTCAGGATGTAATGCATCGATGGGTACAATTCAATGGTGCAGACTTCAGCCAGTTCGCACAGAAAAATGGGTTTCAACTTAACGATACGCATCCGACCATCGCGATAGCGGAGCTGATGCGACTGCTCATGGACGAATACCTGGTGGAATGGGATCAAGCCTGGGAAATAACCACCAGCACCATGGCTTATACCAACCACACTTTGTTGCCCGAAGCCCTGGAAAAGTGGTCAGTGGCGCTGTTTAAGGAATTACTGCCCAGACTGCTGGATATCATCTACGAGATCAATGCCCGTTTTCTGGTCCAAGTGGCCTCGCGGTGGCCCGGAGACACAGCCCGTGAGAATCGGATGTCGATTATTGAAGAGGGCGAACAACCGCAGGTGCGTATGGCCTATCTGGCCATCGTAGGCAGCTTTTCTGTTAACGGTGTTGCCGCACTGCATACGCAATTGTTAAAGGCTGGGCTATTCAATGATTTTTATCAACTGTGGCCGAAGAAATTCAATAACAAGACCAATGGCGTCACTCCGCGCCGCTGGTTGGCCCACTGCAATCCGGGGCTGACGAAGCTTGTTTCAGAGGTAATAGGTGGGCGCTGGATTACTGATCTTGATGACCTGGCCAGATTGCGCCCATTTGCTGATGACGAAGCGTTTCGTTTGCGCTGGCGTATGGTCAAGCAGGCCAATAAGGAGCGCGTGGTAGACTTGGTGCAGCGCGAGTCGGGGGTGCAGTTTGATACGGCAATGCTGTTTGATGTTCAAGTTAAACGTATTCATGAATACAAGCGCCAACTACTCAACGTGCTGCATGTTATTCACCTCTACGACCGGGTGGTTCGAGGTGACGTGGATGGTATGCAACCGCGCTGTGTATTGATCGGGGGTAAGGCTGCACCTGGTTATGCCATGGCAAAAACCATTATCAAACTGGTTAATAACGTGGCGGCGGTGATCAATCAGGATACTCGCATGCAGCCCTGGCTGCGGGTAGCGTTTTTGCCTGACTACCGGGTTTCGGCGATGGAAGTGATTTGTCCGGGAGCAGATTTATCCGAGCAAATATCGACGGCCGGAAAGGAGGCTTCGGGCACGGGTAATATGAAATTCATGATGAATGGCGCGCCCACTATCGGCACCCTGGATGGAGCAAACATAGAAATACGAGAGGCGGTTGGCGAGGAAAACTTCTTCCTTTTTGGCTTGCAAGCCCAGCACACTGCTGCTGCGCTTCAAAGCTATGACCCGGATGCCATAATCGCGTCGGACGAAGCGTTTTCACGTGTGATGCAACTGTTGGAAAGTGGTCATTTCAATCTGTTTGAGCCAGGTATTTTTGATCCTGTCGTTTGGTCTATACGCAGTAAATATGATGTCTGGCTGACCGCAGCAGATTTCCGCAGCTACGTCGATGCCCAACAGGCGGTTGCCGCAGCCTACCAGAACACAGCAGCCTGGACCCGTATGAGTATCTACAACACTGCGGCCAGTGGTCGATTTTCCAGTGATAGAACCATTCGAAATTACAGTGAAGAAGTCTGGGGTTTGTGAGGTATCACGCTCCAATCCCCAACCCCATGAAGCCGAGAGAAAATAATGATTGATAACAATACAAGCGAAGAAGTTGACGAAAGCCCCCGGTATGTCAGTCGCTTAACGAAAGATACTCTCGCTCTGGTATTGGCAGGAGGACGGGGGTCCCGGCTCTATGAGTTGACCGAGTGGCGCGCTAAACCGGCGCTCTATTTCGGAGGAAAATACCGCATTATAGATTTTCCTCTATCCAATTGTATCAACTCAGGGATTCGGCGAATTGGGGTGCTCACCCAATATAAGTCGCATTCCCTGGTGCGCCATCTGATAAGGGGCTGGAGCCATTTTAAGAAAGAGCTGGGGGAATTTATTGAAGTTCTCCCCGCATCCCAGCGTTATTCTGAGGACTGGTACCAGGGTACAGCCGATGCGGTGTATCAGAATATGGACATTATACGCACAGAAAAGCCTAAGTATGTGTTGATTTTATCCGGCGATCATATCTATCAAATGGACTACGGTCACATGCTGGCGGAGCACGTCAAAAGTGGTGCCGATATGACGGTGTCGTGTCTGGAAGTGCCGATTGAAGAAGCCGCCGGTGCTTTTGGTGTGATAAGCGTGGACGAACAGGGACGCGTGACTGCCTTTGATGAAAAGCCCGCCCACCCAAAGCCGATTCCCGGCGCTGATGGTCTGACCCTTGCTTCAATGGGCAACTATGTTTTCAATACTGAGTTCCTTTTTGAGCAGTTGCTGAGAGATACAGCGAACCCCGATTCAAACTCTGACTTCGGTGGTGACATTATTCCCTCCATCATCAATGACTACAAAGTATATGCCTTTCCGTTTCGGGACCCGATCACCAAGGAGCGGGCCTATTGGCGAGATGTGGGCACCCTTGATTCATTTTGGGAGGCCAATATGGAACTCGTTTCTCCCGAGCCGGCCTTTAACCTGTACGACAAAAATTGGCCGATTTGGACTTATCAGGTGCAAACTCCACCGGCAAAGTTTGTGTTTGATGAGGATGACAGACGTGGAATGGCGGTGGACTCGACGATTTCCGGTGGTTGTATTGTATCTGGAGCGACGTTGCGCAAAAC
>CBDTVJ010000187.1:0-7454 GCA_965363655.1 uncultured Halieaceae bacterium
CTGGTAGCTCGTCGGGCTCATAACCCGAAGGTCGTCGGTTCAAATCCGGCCCCCGCTACCAATTAGCATTGCCAGCTCCAAAATCGGCAGTGTGCAGATGAAAAAGCCCCTTTTTAGGGGCTTTTTCGTAGGTGGAGAAAAAAGCGGGCCGTGGCCAGTAAAGATCAACAGATTACGGACATGCTGCAATCCACAGTAGAAGCCCTGGGCTTTGTGCTGTGGGGTGTTGAGTGCCAGTCCCAGGGCAGGCACAGCCTGGTGCGGCTCTATATTGATAGCCCTAATGGGATCAATGTGGATGATTGTGCCGCGGTCAGCGCGCAGGCAAGCAGTATATTGGATGTGGAAGATCCAATTACCGGGGAATATACCCTGGAAGTGTCTTCCCCGGGTATGGACAGGTTGTTGTTCAAGCTTGATCAGTATCCCGGTTATGTGGGCGAGATAGTGGAATTGCGCTTGCGTAGCCCTTTTGAAGGGCGGCGTAAGTTCAAGGGAATTTTGAAAGGTATTGAGGGCGAAGATGTTGTGATCCAGGTAGATGATCACGAGTATCTATTGCCTCATAGCGCGATTGACAAGGCGCGAGTACAACCGACCGTTTGAAGACGGCAAGCGAATTGGCGAGGCTTGAGATGACGAAGGAAATTCTGCTGGTAGCAGAGGCTGTATCCAACGAGAAGGGTGTGTCTGAGGACATTATCTTCGAAGCGATAGAGCTGGCGTTGGCAACGGCGACCAAAAAGCGTTACGACGAGGAGGCCGATATCCAGGTCATTATTGATCGGGAGACAGGTGACTATACGTCCACGCGGCGCTGGCTGGTGGTGCCCGATGATGAATTGGCCTTATTGGGTACCCAATTCACCACTGAGGAAGCGGTGGAGCAGGACCCGAAGCTGAAGCCCGGGGATATCCACGAAGAACAGGTGGAAAATATCGGCTTTGGTCGTATAGCGGCGCAAACCGCCAAGCAGGTGATCGTGCAGCGTGTGCGCGATGCCGAGCGGGCCCAGGTGGTTGAGCAGTACATGGACAAGGTCGGTGAGCTGGTTGCCGGCACGGTCAAAAAAGTGACCCGCGATAACGTCATCGTCGATCTTGGTAACAATGCCGAGGGCCTGTTACCGCGCGAGCAACTGGTTGGTCGAGAGACCTTCCGCGTGAATGACCGCGTGCGCTCTATCCTCAAGGAAATTAGTACCGAGGCCCGTGGGCCACAGTTGATCCTCAGTCGCTCCTGCCCGGAAATGCTGATCGAGCTGTTCAAGATTGAAGTACCAGAGATCGCCGAAGAAGTGATCCAGATTCGCGCCGCGGCCCGTGATCCTGGCTCTCGCGCCAAGATCGCTGTAAAAACCAATGACCAGCGAATTGACCCGGTTGGGGCCTGTGTTGGCATGCGCGGCTCTCGTGTGCAGGCAGTGTCCAACGAACTCGATAACGAGCGTGTTGATATTGTCCTGTGGGATGACAATCCCGCACAACTGGTGATCAATGCCATGTCGCCAGCGGAAGTCGAATCCATCGTGGTGGATGAGGACAGCGGCACCATGGATGTGGCCGTGTCCGAAGATAACCTCGCGCAGGCTATAGGCCGTTCCGGACAGAATGTGCGCCTGGCGGCGGAGTTGACCCAGTGGACCATCAACGTGATGAGCCTGGAGGAAGCCGCTGACAAGCATGAGGCAGAAGCAGGGCAGGTTATACAGGTATTTGTCGACAATCTGGACGTGGACGAAGACGTGGCGGAAATCCTGGTGGAAGAGGGCTTTACCACACTGGAAGAAGTGGCCTATGTGCCGCTCGAAGAAATGACCGCTATTGAGGGCTTCGACGAGGATATCGCAGAAGAGTTGCGCGCCCGGGCCAAGGACGCCCTGTTAACTCAGGCAATCGCCTCTGAGGAACAGCTGGGCGCCAATGAGCCCGCTGAAGATCTTCTCACTATGGATGGTATGGATCGCCATCTGGCCTACATCCTGGCCAGTCGAGAAATTGTCACCATGGAAGATTTGGCAGAGCAGGGTGTGGATGACCTGATGGATATTCCGGATATGACCAAAGAGCGTGCGGGTGAGTTGATTATGACCGCAAGGGCGCCCTGGTTTGCTGAGGCAGAAGAGTAACCTGACACTGCACGGTTAATCGCATTAAGACAGGGTACCAAGGAGATTATTGAATGGCGCAGGTGACAGTACAGCAGCTCGCAGAAGTGGTAGGAGCATCCTCGGATCGTCTGCTCACGCAGATGAAAGAAGCAGGATTGCCGCACACCGGGGCGAGTGAGGCTGTGTCCGATGAGGACAAGCAGACCCTGCTGAGCTACTTGAAGCGCAGTCACGGGGAATCAACTGATGCCCCCAAGCGCATCACGCTGAAGCGTAAGACCCTCAGTACCCTGCGCACATCAGGTTCCCAGGGTAGGAAGACGGTCAATGTTGAAGTGCGCAAGAAACGCACGTATGTGAAGCGTGATCAGGAAGAACTCGAAGGCGAGGATGTCGTAGTCGAGGAGCTGGAAGCCGAGGAAGTGACCGCCGCTGTTGAGGCAGAAGTACCGACGCCCGAAGTGGTGGCCGCAGAGGAGCAGCTTACTCCGCCAGAGCCTGAACCCGAGCCGGAGACCGAGGAAGATCTGGCGAATATGGACCCTGAGGTTCTACGTCAGCGCGCGGCGGCTCGCCGCAAACTCAAGGAAGCCGAGGATGTCGCGGCGCGTCAGGCAGCAGTCGAGCAACGCAAGGTGGCGGAGGCGCAGGCTGAGGCGGATTCCCAGGTCAAGAAGACCGAGGATAAGACTAAGGATTCGAAACGACCCAAACGCCTGCATGACGCGCCTACGGCGACTCCTGCTGCAGAAGAGCAGAAACGCAAACAGCGTGGCCGTTTGGGCCGCAATGCGCCTGCCGGGCGCGGCAAACAGCGCGGCCACAACCTGTCTCTTGCAGACCTGGATTCTGAATCCGGAGTGGGGCGTCGTCGCGGCGGCCGTAAAAAAGTGCGGGCTACCCACGCGGAGCACTCCAAGCATGGTTTCGAATTACCCACGGAAAAGAAAATGCAGGAAGTTGAAGTAGCCGACATGGTTTCCGTGGCCGGGCTGGCGCAGCAGATGTCGGTCAAGTCCGGGGAAGTGATCAAGGAGTTGATGAAGCTGGGTGTAATGGCCACCATCAACCAGATGATCGACCAGGATACAGCATCACTGGTGGTTGAAGAGTTTGGACACGCAGTGAAGTTGGTCAGTGCCGATGCACTGGAAGAAAAGCTGGAGGAAACCCTGGCACAGCATGATGGCACCGATGAACCGCGGGCACCTGTGGTGACTGTGATGGGCCATGTTGATCACGGCAAGACATCACTGCTCGACTATATTCGCAAAACCAAGGTGGCGTCAGGCGAGGCCGGTGGCATCACACAGCACATCGGTGCCTACCATGTAGACACTGACCACGGCATGATCTCCTTCCTGGATACACCTGGCCACGCAGCATTTACTGCGATGCGGGCGCGAGGAGCCAAGAGTACTGATATTGTCATCCTGGTGGTGGCGGCTGACGATGGCGTTATGCCCCAGACTGAAGAAGCGGTGCAACATGCCAAGGCGGCCGGTGTACCCGTGATTGTGGCGGTCAACAAAATTGACAAGGAAGGCGCAGATCCGGAGCGCGTCAAGAACGAATTGTCAGCCAAGGAAGTTATTCCGGAAGAGTGGGGTGGCGATACACAGTTCATCAATGTTTCCGCCCATAGCGGGGAAGGCATCAGTGAACTGCTGGATGCGGTCTTGCTACAGTCGGAACTGCTGGAGCTGACTGCTCCGAGAAACGTACCAGCGCAGGGTATTGTTATCGAATCCCGCCTGGACAAGGGCCGCGGACCGGTTGCCTCCCTGCTGATACAGAGTGGTACGCTACGTAAAGGTGACATCGTACTGGCCGGCCTGCAATTCGGTCGCGTGCGCGCCATGCTGGATGAGGATGGTGAGCCGGTTGATGAGGTAGGCCCGAGCATACCAGTGGAAATTCTTGGTTTGGATGGCACACCGGCGGCCGGCGATGTGTTCGCCGTGGTTGAAAGCGAAAAACGCGCCCGCGAAGTGGCCGATTTCCGTCATGAAAAGACACGGGACAACAAGTTGCAACGTCAGCAGGCTGCGAAGCTTGATAACATGTTTGAAAGCATGACGGCCGGTGAGAAGAAGACCCTGAACGTTGTGGTCAAGGCTGATGTGCGGGGCTCACTGGAGGCGATCCAGACGGCCCTGTTGGATCTGGGTAATGAAGAAGTCCAGGTGAATATAGTCACCGGTGGTGTCGGCGGTATTACCGAAACAGACATCAACCTGGCAGTGACTTCCAGCGCGGTGGTGTTCGGATTCAACGTCCGGGCTGATGGAGCAGCGCGTACCCTGGTCGAATCCGAAGGTGTTGACCTGCGTTATTACAATGTGATCTACGACCTTATCGATGACGTGAAGCTGGCTCTGACCGGTATGTTGGCGCCTGAGCTGCGCGAGGAAATTGTCGGTATCGCAGAAGTCCGGGACGTATTCCGTTCTCCGAAATTCGGCCAGATCGCTGGCTGTATGGTGACAGAGGGAACTGTGTCTCGGTCCAAGCCAATTCGTGTTCTGCGCGACAGCGTGGTGATTTACCAGGGTGAGCTGGAATCCCTGCGTCGCTTCAAGGATGACGCCAATGAAGTACGCAATGGTACTGAGTGCGGCATCGGCGTGAAGAACTACACCGACGTGAAAGCGGGTGACTTGATCGAGGTTTACGAAGTCAAGGAAATCGCCCGCTCTCTGTAGCGGCGATAGGGTGAGCGGAAACCGTGGCTAAAGAGTATGCCAGAACCCAGCGCGTGGCGGATTACCTGCAACGCGAACTTGGGGCCCTGATCCAGCACCAGGTGCGGGACCCCAGGGTGGGTATGGTGAGCATTACCGGCGTCGATGTCAGCCGCGATCTTGGCTATGCCAAAGTCTACTATACTGTGATGAGCAGCGACTCCGGCGATGACTCCAGTGAGTCCAATGAGGCCCTGAACAAGGCTGCGGGGTTCCTGCGCAGTCAACTGTCCCGAGACAGTAATATGCGCACGGTGCCGCAGCTGCGATTTATTTTTGATACCAGTGTGGGCCGCGGACGCGAGCTCGAAGACCTGATTCGCCGCGCTACCGATGCGGATCGGGAGCTGGGTTTGCGTGATGACGACGAGGCGGGAGAGTAGGCTTGGCCAGGCGTCGCCGCGGCCGCCCGGTAAACGGGATTCTGGTGTTGGACAAGCCGCTTGGCGAGAGTTCAAACCACGTCCTGCAGAGCGTGAAGCGCTTGTACTTTGCTGCCAAGGCGGGTCATACGGGTAGCCTGGATCCGCTGGCCACTGGTGTGTTGCCGCTGTGTTTCGGAGAGGCGACCAAGTTTTCCCAGTACCTGCTGGATGCGGATAAGGCCTACGAGAGTACATTTGTGCTGGGCACTGTTACCGATACCGGTGATGCGGAAGGTAAGGTATCGGAGGAAAAGGACGCCAGTGAGATCACTGCAGCCGATGTTGCGACGGCGTTGCGGCTATTTGAGGGCGAGATCGACCAGGTGCCCTCTATGTATTCCGCTATCAAGCAGAACGGGCAGCCGCTGTACAAACTGGCGCGGCAGGGTATAGAGGTGGAACGCAAGTCGCGCAGGGTGGTCATAAAGGAGTTGCAGCTGCGGGCCTTCCGCGGTGGCGAAAAGCCTGAGGTGGATATTTACCTCGAGTGCAGCAAGGGCACGTATGTGAGGTCCCTTGCGGAAGATTTGGGAAAGGCATTGGGTTGTGGCGCGTTTGTCAGTGCGCTGCGTCGCACCAAAGCCGGTCCCTTCAGTATTGAAGACAGCGTGACATTGAGCACGCTGCAGGCCCTGAAGGGCAATGACGAAGTCGAGAAAATGGACGAGTTGTTACTGCCCGCCGACGCCGCCCTGGGTGCATTGCCGCTGGTTCGCCTGAGCGAATCCGGTGGTTTTTACATGCGCCAGGGGCAGCCGGTTATGGTGCCAAACGCGCCCTGTGATGGTATTGTGCGCGTCGCCCTGGAAACCGGAGAGTTTCTTGGGGTGGGAGAGATATTGGACGACGGGCGTGTTGCGCCGCGTCGCCTGATTGTCACCGGTAGGTGACGCGAACCTGTCTGTAAATCTGCACGGACAGGCTCTTTTTTTAATGAAAGGTGGCACGCCACCTGAGGCAGATTGAGTAAGAGGAAAATAGCATGGCATTAGCAGCAGAAAAGAAAGCAGAAATCGTAAAAGAGTACCAGGTAGGCGAAGGCGACACGGGTTCCCCGGAAGTTCAGGTAGCATTGCTGACCGCGAACATTGAGCAGTTGCAGGGGCACTTCCAGTCGCACACGCATGACCATCACTCCCGCCGCGGTCTGATCCGCATGGTTAACCAGCGTCGCAAGCTGCTGGATTACCTCAAGCGCAAGGACACCGCGCGCTACAGTGATCTGATCAAGCGACTCGGCCTGCGTCGATAAGCTATGTCCCTGCCGGGGCGTTCATGGGAACGCCCTGGTGTCATATTGAGAAATGGAGAATAATTGTGAATCCAGTAACTAAAACATTCCAGTACGGCGACCAGACGGTCACCCTGGAAACCGGTCGCATCGCCAGACAGGCGTCGGGCGCGGTGATGGTAACCATCGAAAACACCTCGGTATTGTGTACTGTCGTAGCGGAGAGAACTGCACGCGAGGGTCGTGACTTCTTCCCTCTGGCAGTCCACTACACAGAAAAGACCTATGCTGTCGGTAAGATACCGGGCGGTTTCTTCAAGCGTGAAGCGCGTCCCAGTGAAAAAGAGACCCTGACCTCGCGTTTGATCGACCGACCTATTCGTCCGCTGTTCCCCAATGGCTTTATGAATGAAGTCCAGGTGATCTGTACTGTGATGTCTGCAGACAAGCATATCGATCCGGATATCCCTGCCATGATTGGTACCTCAGCGGCTCTGGCTATTTCAGGCTGCCCCTTTAATGGTCCTATCGGTGGAGCGCGTGTTGGCTTCAACGACGCACAGGGTTATATGCTCAATCCCACCTATGCGCAGCTGGCAGAAAGCAAGCTGAACATGGTGGTAGCCGGCACCGAAGGCGCTGTGCTCATGGTCGAGTCTGAGGCGCAAGAGCTGTCTGAAGACCAGATGCTGGGTGCGGTGCTGTTCGCTCACCAGGAAATGCAGGTTGTTATTCAGGCCATTCGTGAGCTGGCCGCTGAAGCGGGTAAGCCAAGCTGGAATTGGGAGCCTGCTGCGGTTGATGGCGAGCTGTTGGCAGCAGTTGAGTCACATGTCAGGGATGAGCTGGGTGAGGCCTATCGCATTACTGATAAAGCTTCCCGCTATCAGCGTGTTGGTGAGATTCGCAGTGCCTGTATTGAGGCGCTGGCGGTTGAAGGCGG
>CBDTVJ010000188.1:0-7443 GCA_965363655.1 uncultured Halieaceae bacterium
CGGGAGTCGTCACCAGCCGCGGGCGTATCAGCACCCGGGCGGGCAGCACCCGGGCGGGCAGCGATGACAGCATAAAGACCATTGTTGAATTGGCCGCTGAGGCGGGACTGCGCAGCGGTATCGTCTCCACCGCCAACGTAACCGACGCAACGCCCGCCGCGTTCGCCGCCCATATCAACTTCCGCCTGTGTGAGAATCCGCAGTCCATGGTGGACGTCAACTACCGCGGTATTACGCTGGGCGATTGCTCACAACACCTCAAAGCCAGGGGTGGCAAGGGCTCTATTGCCGAGCAACTGGCGGATTCAACACTGCATGTCATCCTCGGCGGTGGCCGCAAGCACTTTGCACCGCAGGCAGAGGGCGACAATGTGAGCGTCAGCGCCCGGGCCCAGCGCAACGGGTTTCAGCTGGTGGAAAATACGCGTGAACTGGAAGGCGCCACACCGGGTAAACCACTACTGGGCCTGTTCTCCAAGGGCACCATGCCGGTGCGCCTGCAGGGGGAGGACGGTCGCAAAGCGGAGGAGCCAGAACCCAGCCTGCTCAATCACCTGCATGATTACCTGGGTGACGTGGAACTCCCTGCACCCATGCGCTGCGAACCCAACCCGTCGCACGCCGGCATGCCCAGCCTCAAGCAAATGACCGAGGTGGCACTGCGGCACCTGAGCCACAACAATGACAGCGGCTTTTTCCTCATGATCGAGTCCGCCTCCATCGACAAAAAGTCTCACGAGCGCAGACCCTGCGGTTCCATTGGGGAGGTGGCGCAACTGGAGGAGGCCCTGGACAGTGCGCTGGCCTTCGCCGAACTCCATCCACGCACCCTGGTGATGGTCACCGCAGATCATTCACAGGCAGCGCAGCTAATTCCCTATGAAAGCCTGTTCGCGGCCTACCCCATCCCCACCTACACCCCGGGCATGCTGGCACGGATTGTGACTCCGGAAGGCAGCCACATGGCAATTAACTACGCCACCACCAACTTCAAAATGGAAGAGCACACCGGCGCGGCCGTTCCCCTGTTCAGCAATAGCGAGGGTATGGGCCGTATTCCCGCCTTCATACAGCAGCCACAAGTGTTCGATATAAGCCGCGACTACCTGGGCTTATGAGGCGATTACAGGTTGACCCAGCTATTGAGCGCGCGCAGCCGGAACTGGGTGCCGTTATGACTCAGCACCACCGAGTCCGGCAGGATTTCGTCAACTTTCACACCGGGAGCGGCGCTGCCGCCCACCTTTAGTGTCTTGCCATTGAGCACTACAGTAGAGCGTCCAGCTTTGTTGGTGTAATCATGTCGCTGGTACATCACGGTGGGAATAGTATTCTTGGTATTCTGCGACAGGCTGGCGACAAACGGCGCCGGATGCTCCACCAGACCCGTGTTTTCTATCTCGTCGCGCGCCTCGTCCAACATGCGCTCGATATCCACCGGCTGTTCATCGCGCCGCGCTGCGGCGGCTTTGTTTACCGGTATTTGTGTCTGTTCCTGCCGGGCCGGCTGCAACGACCGTGCTGCCGGCGTTTGTGGGGTGGCTGCTGCCGGCACCGCAGTTTCCCGCTGCTGGTAGAGTTTCTCCACAGCGTTGCTTTCCAGCGCCTTGGCAGCTGGCGCGGATGGCTTTGCCACCGGCTGAGTTGACGCTGGTACAGTTGCTTCCTCCACGCTGCGTCGCCGGGCACTGATCTCGGCTACCGGCACGGCATTATCCACAGCCTGCCCATTGCTCGCCGTATCCACACGCGAATCCAGTTGCGCCTTCACCTCGGGAGCGGCATTGCCGGTGTTTCCCGATAACTCTGCCACCAGAGCATTCGCATCACCCCCGGGAGATACTGCCGGGGAATCGCTGCCTCGCTCCAGTAACAACCACGCAATCAGGACCAACGCCACCACCAGTGCCACCCAGGGCAGCAGCTGTCGCTTGCCGGGAGGAACCTGCTCCATGGGGTGATGCGTGGCCAGCCCTGGCACCGGGTCGGAATCCTGGCGCGAGCGATTGAGGGCATCGAGAATCAGGGACACAGGCGCATCTCTTGCTGACTGTGTATGCAATGGGCTGCGGTCATTGGCTTGCTCTCTGTTGTGGTGAGGCCTGCAGCTGGCGCTGCGCTTCACTTGCTGTGACATCGACGCCCAGTTGCTCATTGAGTTTCAGTAAGGTTCGCACGCCCACCACACCGTCATCATCCAACCTGTGCTGCTGCTGGAACAGGCGCACGCGCTGCTGCAGTCCGGAATTGAAACGCCTGTCTGCCAGCGGGCGCTCCCTGCCATCCAGCGTGGCGAACAGCTTGGCGACTTCGCCGACTACCGGGCTGTTGTCGCCCAGCGCAAGGGGGCGTTCGAATCCCAACGGTGGATGCCATAAAAAGGCATAGCGACCAGTCCACAGAGGCGCCAGTTCCGCCAGCGCGAGGGTTACCACGCCCTCCCCCGTCAACACGCGGGCCGTGCTGCCATCAATACCCAGCAGCAGGACTTCCGCAGCAAACCGCTGCGGGGTGATCATGTTCAACAACAAAGGCCTGTCGAAAACCGCCAACTCATCCCAGGTCTGTGCCTCGCCCGCCACACAGGCAACACCGGCATAAACTGGCTTGGTACAGGGGTCTTGCGGCATCGGCGAGCTGGAGTACAGTGGCCAGAGGCGCAGCATGGCTTCGCCTGGCGATAGCATGACCGCGGCCATTATGCCTGGTCCTGGCACCTTGCGCTGAGGGGATGCCGCAATGACAGGGTATTCTACCGCGCCTGCCGCAACAGGCTCCTGCAGCGGTGCTATGTTCGTAGGTACCGCAGTGACCTGCTCCGCAGCGGGCGCTTTTGGCGGGGGCAATACTGCGTGAGGCAGCTCCGTGTTTTGTAGGCCGGGGTACTTTGCCAGCAGCCACCAAGCGGCAGCCGCTGCCAGCAACAGCGTCGCAAGCGCAGCGGGCCACCACCGGGATCTTTGGTTCCCAGCGGGCTCACCCAGCACTTCCTTCACCGCCAACTGCAGCATGGAGTGGTCGGCGGCATTCTTGTTGCGACCATAGGCGCCCAGCAAGATGCGGTCACACAATACATTGATCACCCGCGGAATTCCCCGGGTTTTCTTGTGAATACCGCGCACCACTGAATTGGGAAAAATAATCCGTTCCGGGCTCATTCCCGCCACCTGCAAACGGTGATGGATATAGGCACCGGTCTCGTTCAGGTTGAGGGGCTCCAGATTGTAGCGCGCAGTAATACGCTGATTGAGCTGTCGCAGTTCCGGCCGCGCCAGCATCTGGGCGAGTTCCGGCTGCCCGATAAGAATGATCTGCAGCAGCTTTTCACTGTTGGTTTCGAGGTTGGTCAGCAGCCTGATCTGCTCCAGGACATCAAAGTCCAGGTGCTGCGCCTCATCTATCAGCAATACGGTTTTGCGACCCCGCGCGTGATTATCCAGTAGAAAGGTGTGCAGCTTATCCGTCAGGGTTTTGAGTGTGTGATTGTCCGGGTCGTATTCAATGCCCATCTCATCACAGGCACTGGCGAGTAATTCCATGGCATTGAGAGCCGGATTTAGAATTATCGCAATATCGGTGTCATGGGGCAGCTGCTCCAGCAGGCAGCGATTAATGGTAGTCTTGCCGGTACCCACCTCACCGGTCAGTAGTATAAAGCCACCACCCGTACCAACCCCGTATAACAGGTGCGCCAGTGCGTCCCGATGCCGGGCACTCATAAACAGGTAGCGGGGGTTGACCGCTATAGAAAAGGGCGCTTCATTCAGCCCAAAGTATTGGTAGTACATGCAGTCGCGAGCCGGTGGCCTGTGCGGTAGGTTCTGGTGGGCATTATGCCCAAGGGTGGGCAGCAAAGCTATGCCGCAGCGACTGGGCAAGAAAACAGCTAACGGCCCGAATCGCTTACAATATCGGATTTTTTGAGCGGACAAGCAATGACAGCGCAACGGCATGCGGTACGCCACGCCATTTATCTCTCATGCCTGATGGTGATACTGGCAAGCACGGCGGTAGCAGCTACCAAGTTCGCCTCCGCTCGCGCCGCCACCGAGACTATTCTCACGGTACAGTACCTGGTCTGCACCCTCCTCTGCCTGCCCGGGATACTAAGACCAGGACTGGCGAGCTTACGCACCAGTCGGCCGGGCCTGCACCTGTTACGGGGTATAGTCGGCGTTCTCGGCTTCTACCTCTTTTACGCATCCCTTGACCATATCCCCATGGTGGATGCCATGATGCTGCGCCAGGCAGCGCCTCTGGTCGTGCCGCTGGTGCTGTGGGTGTGGAGCCGCGAGCGGGTTGCGAGCAGTGCGTGGCTGCCACTGATAATAGGATTTGCCGGCGTCGTCGTTATCCTCAGGCCCAGCTCTGCAGGGCTCAGTTGGTGGCACGCTGCGGGCTTCTTCTCCGCACTGGCGCTGGCGATTTCCATGGTAGCAACCAACAGGTTGGGCTCCACTGAGCCAGCTTCACGAATACTGTTTTACTACTGTCTGCTGTCGCTGGCCTGCGTAGCGCCTTTTAGCAGCGGAAAATTCAGTGGCCTCACCGCCGCAGATTGGCTGGCCATGCTGTATGTTGGCCTCGCTATCTATGGCACCCTGGATCTGTACACCCGGGCCTATGGCATGGCCCCGACTGCAGCCATCGCGCCGATAAATTATTTCGCCGTGGTACTGGCTGGCTTCTGGGGTTGGTTGTTCTGGGGACAGGTGCCCGACCTTTTCTCTGTGCTGGGCAGCGCCATGGTTATCGGCGGTGGCCTGCTCACTATCTACCTGGCGCGGGAAAAACGCCGCGACTAATGCACCAACCTGGTGTGATTGTAAGCGGAGAACCAGCCAAACCAGAAAGCGCGATGCGCAGGCAAGCGGTGCCGAATACGACCATCCTCGGCCTGCAGATGCGCCTCCTCCAGTGTCCACCGCATACCCTTGGCATCCACCACAGTAGCCATACCGTCCCATTGCTTGAAATCCGTTACACCCGTTGCGTAGACCCTGTGGGCGCCGGAAGCATCAGTCAATACCGCAAAACGCTGCTCACCAACCTGGCCCTGGTAGAGGGTGTGAGCCGCCAGGTAATTCACTGATATTGCCAGGGGCTGGCCGGGATACTCAGGAAAAACAAGACCGAGAACCTCATCCTTGTTTTTCAGCCGTGAATCCAGCAAAGGGACCTGGAACATCAATTGATCCGTAGCGAAGTACTCACTGTAGGCGGCGCCCTCTGCGTAGTCACGCTGGTAGCCCGTTCCCAGGGCTAATACCTGTGTATCCGGATGGCGGCGTCGCCACTCACCCCAACGGGTGGTCACCACGCTCATGCGTTCCAGCGCGACATCGCTGGCGGCCAGTGGGCCAATCACTGGCTTGCCCCAAATCGTATTCCACAGTGACTGGGTCTCCTTGTCATACATCAGTTTGTTAGAACGGTACAGGAAACCGCTGGTGCCCAGGTGATAGGCGACCCCGTTGAGCTGTGTTTTGTAGAGGATCATGGTGCCACACAAAGTGCAGTAGACCCCGGCAACCGGCACACCACCCACGTCATCCACGAACATCTCATGCCATCCAAGAATGCGCCGTGGATAGGCTCGTGCATCACCATTTACCTCCAGACCGAACACGACATCGTCATCTGACAGGTAAGCAGCCTCCCCTGCCGCGACCATATCCGGGTTGCGCAGTGGGGGGATGCCATCCTGCTTTACACCACCCCACACCACTTCATCGAGCCGAATGGCATAGGGACGATCAGTGCCAAAGTAGGCCTCGAAGCGCTCATCAATCAAACCGTAAAATGCGCTCTTGAATTCAGGGTAAGCGGGATGCGGACTGAGGTCCTGGTTCCACAACCAGTGCTGCCAACGGTCGATAGCAAAGCCAAAGGACTGGCCGGTCTTGTCCTCCAATACATGGATCAAGCGGGTGGTAAAGGCGGGATCACGACTGAAGGTCAGGACTTCCAGCAACATAGCTGTGAAAGAGGGTTGCCAGTGAGACTCAACAAAGTCCAGAGCCTGCTGCCTGCCATCCTCTGAACCCAGCAGCAGTAACAGGAATTCGGCCACCACCCGGTCGTTGCCAACCTCGGGGGCAGGCTGTGCGTCGGAAGCGGCAGTAAGGCATGCGACCAGCAGTAGCGACAACAGAAATGATGCACGGTAGGAACGCACACAGTACCTCATGGCATGGGTAGTAACGCCAACGCTGGCGACAGAGTTTGGACTTGATCGGGAGTGACAGGTTCCCGGGTGACGGGAAGAATTAAAAGATAGACGAGCAACGTTACGGGAAGAGATAGCCCCCTGCTGAATGGCACCACACTGGCGCTGTTGCGTGGCAGCGCCGGGCTGCCATTGTGCTAGTCCGAACTGGCAGTAGCTGAGTTGTCGTAGATGTCGCGCCGCTCATTGTTGTAATCCAGGCCGGTTTTGCGCGTTTCCTCGTCACTGCGCCATGTCTTTCCCGCGCTGCCACGACGGGAACGGCTGTCAGAATCCAGGTTAGTGGCATCTACTCGCACTTCCTCACCCACGCCGGTGGCCTCGCAAGCCTTGTCGGTGAAGCTGGTTTTGCCTGTATTGGAGTCCACACACATGTAGACCCGAGCTGCAGACAGCTGCGGTACCAGGAGCAACATCCCAATCACAATCAACTTCTTCATGGTCAAACAATCTCCGGTTATCACGTAGGGTATTTACTATATCAATATAGAATAATATTTCGACAGCCATCTCTCTACATAAAAGTGACGTTTTCTCCAGTTAAGCGTTTTAATCTATTATTATTATGTTTATGAGTTTTTCCCGCCTATAATTTAACTATTTCTGTATATATTCACTTCTCACGAACTCCAGACGTCAAATGATGTCCATTACTTTAGTCAATTCAACTCGGGATACCCTGTAATGTCGCGTTTCACCCTCTTGCTCCTCACGCTCATCACCCTCAGCTCAACCGCCTCCGCAGAACCTGCCACCGCGATGTTCGCCGGCGGCTGTTTCTGGTGCATGGAATCCGATTACCAGGACCAGCCCGGCGTGCTCGACGTTGTGTCCGGTTTTACCGGTGGGGTCCTGAAAAACCCCACTTACTCCGGCAATCACCAGGGACACTTCGAGGCGGTCCAGGTCACCTACGACCCCGCAGTGATCAGCTACCAGCAATTGCTCGACCTGTTCTGGCTGAGCGTCGACCCCTTCGACAATCGTGGCCAGTTTTGCGACAAGGGCTCCAGCTACCGCAGTGCGATCTTTCCGGGTAGCGCCGGGGAACGCCAATTGGCTGAACAGTCGAAGGAGATAGTTGCGGCGCGCTTTGGACAACAACAGGTCCATACTGAAATCAGGGACGCCGGCGCGTTCTGGCCAGTGGAGGAATACCACCAGGACTACTACTTAAAGAACCCCATCCGCTACAAGTACTATCGCTGGAACTG
>CBDTVJ010000189.1:0-7439 GCA_965363655.1 uncultured Halieaceae bacterium
GCAGCATGGCCACTGGTACAAACACCGCCAGCAGCACCAGGGTGGTGGCGATGATCGCGCTACCCACCTCCCGCATGGTGATCAGGGCAGCCTCTTTAGCCCCCATGGTGGGGTCTTCACGCATATGCCGGTCGCAATTTTCGATCACCAGTATGGCGTCGTCTACCACGATGCCAATGGCCAGGATCAGGCCAAACAGGGTTACCGTGTTGATGGACATGCCCGCCAGCAGCAGCACCGCGAAGGTCGCTACCAGGGAAACCGGTATCGCCACAGTGGGCACCAGGGCGGCGCGCCAGTTGCCGAGGAACATATAGGTAATCGCAATGACCAGCGCCACCGCCAGGAACAGGGAAATCACTACCTGTTTAACCGCCGTCGACACGTAGCGGGTGGTGTCATAACTGGCGACGTATTCCAGACCCGCCGGGAAATACAGCGCGAGTTCTTCTACCAGTTTGTCCACGGAGGCCCCCGCTGCCAGGGCATTCGCATCCGGCACCAGGTAGAGCGCAACGTTGACCGCCGGCTTGCCGTTGATTTCGCCAAAGAAGTTGTAACCCGACTGGCCCAGTTCCACCCTGGCGACATCGCGCAGGTAGATGGCAGAACCGTCCGCGCGGGCGCGCAGCACAATATTTTCGAACTCCTCCACCTCCTGCAGGCGGCCCTTGGTTTGCAGGGTATATTCTGTCTGCAGCGGGCCGTCAAAGGGTGGTGCGCCGATCTTGCCAGCCGCCACCTGGACGTTCTGCTCGCGCAGGGCACTGTGAATATCCGTCACAGAGAGCTCGAGGTTGGCCATACGATTGGGGTCCAGCCACAGGCGCATGGAATAGTCCGCCTCGCCGAGAATGTCCGCTGAAGACACTCCACCCACCCGCGCCAGGGCACTCTGCACATTGATCTTGACGTAGTTGGAAATGAATTTGTAATCCAGCGAATCATCGGGAGAGGTGAAGCTGATGATCTTCAGGATATCCGGTGAGCGCTCGTCGATATTCAGGCCCATGGCGGTCACTTCCGCAGGCAGGGAGGGCTCGGCCAACTTGACCCTGTTTTGCACCCGCACCAGCGCCATGTCGGCGTCAGACCCCACAGCGAAGGTCACCGTGAGACGATAGCTGCCGTCGTTGGCGCTCTTGGAGGACATGTAAATCATGTCCTCCACGCCGTTAACCGCATCCTCAATCGGCGTGCCAACCGTGGCTTCCACCACCTCGGCGGAAGCGCCGGGATACCGGCCGCTCACCTGGATGCTGGGCGGCGAGATAGTGGGGTATTCGGTGATGGGCAGCATATAGATCGACAGTCCGCCCGCCAGCGTCAGGACAATCGATATGACCAGGGCGAATTTGGGCCGTCCGATAAAAAAGGCGCTGAACATGCGTTAGCCCTGTGGGTCCGGTGAGGTAAGTGACCTGGTTGTTACCGGCATACCGGGGCGCACCTGCTGCAGGCCGCGAACCACCACGCGGTCGCCCTCATCTACGCCTTTCTTCACCAGTACCTGGTCATCGAGGCGATCCCCAAGTTCCACGTTGCGCCTGACCACGGTACTGCCCGCATCCACGATCAACACGAAACTACCCTGTTGATCCGCCTGCACCGCCGCCTGGGGAATGAACAAACCCTCCAGCAAATTGCTATCGCGCAGAATGACCTGCACATATTGCCCGGGAACCAATAGCGAGTCCGGGTTGGGAATACGAGCACGAGCTTCCAGTGTGCCTGTACTCTGGTCAATGCGGTTGGCGAAGTAATCGATCTTGCCAACCTCCGGGTACAAGGCCCCGTTGGTCAGTTCCAGGCTGACTTCGATGCGACGCAGTGAATCGACGCTAAGCCCCCTGTCCAGGCCTCTACCAATCGCGGCAACATAGGTGGCTTCGCTCACCTGGAACAGGGCCTCAATGGGATCAATGCTGACCAGCGTGGTGAGGTTACCGGCGGTGGGGCCTACCAGGTCCCCGACGCTGGCAGTACTGCGTCCGATCCGCCCGGAGATAGGGGCTATTATCGTGGTGAAGCCGAGATTAACCTCGGCGCTGGTCACCTGGGCCCTGGCGGACTCAATACGGGCGTCCGCGTCCAGTTTCTTGGCCCGCAGATTATCCATTTCCGCCTCGGAAATAGCGCCCTTGGGCAGCAAACTCTTGCCCCGCTTGTAGTTGCGCTCGGCGTTGGCCTGGTTTGCTACCGCCGCCGCCAGGTCAGCCTTCGCCCTGGCAAGGGCCGCGTTATATTCAGAATCGTCAATGGTATACAGCACGTCACCGACGGCGACCAGGTCACCCTCACGGAACTGGCGGCTCTTCAGGTAGCCCGTGACACGGGCCTGGATGGCCACGTCATCCTCGGCAATCAAGCGGCCCACGTAGCGGGATTTCGGCTGGTACGGCTCCAGCACCACCTGATCGACAACCACTTCAATGATGCGCGGAGGCGGGACTTCTTCTGCACACCCCAGCAGCACTGCCAGGCATGCCGCTGTTATAACCAGGATTTTATTCACGCCCAGATCTCCCCTTGCGACCTTCACAATTTAGCATAGCTCCCCGAATGCATCTTCAGCGGGTAAAAAAAAGCCGCAGTGCCCTGGCACTGCGGCTGGTTGACTGCAGCATGGATATTACTGGCTGCCAGCCACCATATAGTCCACTGCGGCATTCACTTCTTCATCTGAACAGCTGACACAACCGCCCTTGGCCATCATGCCGGTACCAGGCACACCATTGACGCCGCTGTTGTAGAGCGCATCTGTGCCCTTGGCGATACGATCAGCCCAGGCCACCGCATCTCCCAGCTTGGGCGCACCGGCGGCACCGGTGCTGTGGCAGGCCATACAGGCCGTGTTGTAAACATCTTCACCGGAGCGCGGTCCGCTGCTGGCGACCGCCTGGCTCGCGCCACCACAGCTGGCATCCCCTGCCAGGCAGGATTCGCCCACTGGCTTGATACGTTGTTCAATGGCGCTGCGCTGGGCGTCGGTTAATTCCACCGCAGCAGCACTAACGGCCAGCAAGGCGGCTATGAAACTGATAGCTATACGATTTTTCACAATATGTCCCTCTTCGAATCAGGCGCGCATTATAGCCACTTATCCGTGGCGGTAAAACTCAGTTGCAGCAACAATTTCAGGGGCAGCTGCCAGTCCAACTGGCGCGATTTTGACTTAAGGCCTAGTATGTAGCGCCAAAGTGAGACAACTGACAGCCCACGAGGACACCACAGGCATGAAAATCTATACCTATGAAGGCGCTCCCAACCCCCGCCGGCTCGCGATGTTTATGAAATACAAGGGCATAGTGATCGACACCGAGCTGGTTGACATGGTGAACGGCCAGCAACTCAGCGACGAATTCCTGCAGATCAACCCCGATGGCACACTGCCAGCGCTGGTACTGGACGACGCCACGGTGCTCTCCCAGGTCGTCGGCCAGTGTATCTACCTGGAGGAACTGTACCCCGAGAAGCCGCTGCTGGGCACCACAGCGCTGGAGAAAGCGCAGGTCATCAGCTGGTGCCACAAATTGTCTGGCGGCCTGTCAACCGCTATCGCCCACGTACTGCGCAACCGCAGCAGCGCCTTCGAGAATCGCGCGCTGCCCGGGCCGCAGGACCTGCCACAGATACCGGAGCTGGTCGATCGCGGCCTGCTGCAGATACGCTACATGCTGCCCCAGCTGAGCGCTCACCTCGCTGACAACAGCTGGGTGGCGGGCGATAACTTCAGCCTCGCCGACATCGACCTGCTCTCCACGGTTGGCTTTCTGCGCTGGATAAAAGAACCCATCCCGGAGGATTGCACCCACTTGCTGCAGTGGCTTGAACGGGCAGAGGCCAAGGTCGCCTGAGGCGCTTTTGCGCCACCGTGGTCAACCCGCGGCATAGCGCCACTGGCTGGATCGACTGATTATGATGCACCCTCATTGCATCATTCAGGCTATAAGGTGGCAAATGCGCAGGGAGGACAAAAACTATGTGGAGACGGCAGGCTGACACAGCCACAGGCAGTGGTTGGCGCCTTGCCAGTTTTGTCGGCAGCCTGGTGCTGCTTGGCGGCTGCCAGGCAGAGAGCCCGGAGGCCCGTTTCCACAACTACCTGGACAGACTCGCGACAGCCCTGTCCATTGCAGCGACCACGCCCGAGTTCACCCCAACGCCCAGGCCACCCAGATCCGGCAAACTACGCCTGGAGATTCCCTCCGACAGCCTCGATACGCTGGACTTCCTGGCCCTCAGCGGTTGCGCCGTGCAAGTCACCATTGGCAAGCGCAACAGCAGCCTCGGGCGCATGGCCAAGTCCTCCCAGCGCCTGTTGCTGGAACTGGAGTACCTGAGGCTGGCGCCGGACTGCATCTCCCACCTGCGTGACAGCAGTAAGGACACTCTGGCAGATCTGCTGGAGCAATCCTGGCGACACAAGCAGGAACAACTCCCGGCGCTGATATTCAATGCCACACTGGCAGCAGACGAATACCGTTCTCTCTGGCTCGCCTCCCCGGTGGTAGCGGACTTTCCCAAAGTAGGCAGCAGCGTGGCGGTAGCGGCCCTCAAAGCCGTGAATGAACAGGTCAGCCGCTGGCTGTCTGGTGACTACCGGGCGGACAATCGCGGCTTCGAACTGCTGCTCGGGGAAGTCGCCGGAGGGGAGGCTGGCATCCTGCTCAAGTCACTATCCCGCCAGGGCGCGTGGCTAGGCAGTGCCGACCGTATGCTGCGGCAGCGCATGGCAAGCGGGCCACTGTGCGCACCGGGCATCCGCTTCGAAGCCGCCGATATTCTCCCCGGGGTTATCCGCAAATATTTTATAGGTGAAATCCAGCCCCAGGCCGCGCGGATGAACCAACGTTACTACGATCTCGTACCGCCCATTGCCGACCTTGAAGCACAGCTGGCCTCCACCCTGCCACCGAATTACCGCAGCTGGCTGGCGAGCCGCAATGAGCGCTTTGCAGAAGTAAACAACGCCCCCCGACTACATGTAGAAGAACTCAAGGCCATACAGCAGCCCTGTGCCTGAGCCCTCTTCGTGCCAAAGCAAGCAGAAATTGGTTACACTGCCCCCTATCAGCAATGGGTTGATGAACCTGACGGAGAATTTTCATGAAAAACCTGCCCCTGACCGCCCTGCGCGCCCTCACCCTGCTGGCCGTAAGTGCCCTCCTCGGAGCCTGCGCCAGCGGGCCGCCCAAGCCGGTCGTCGACTATAAAGCGGACTACAATTTTATGGCGGCAAAAAAGATTGCCCTCTACCACGAATCCGGCCAGGTCAGCGGTGATAACCCCCTGCAGTTGAGCGATATCCAGCGAGAGCGCGTCGACGATGCTTTAGCTTTCGCCCTGGGCAACAAGGGCTTCCAGATTGTGGACAATGCCGCGGATGCTGACATGCTGATCAGTTGGCACCTGGTGACCCAACACAAAACCGACGTGCGCACCTGGGAGACACCCGCTTATGGCGGCTACGGTGGTTATGGCGGGTACAACCGCTACAGCGCCTACAATTGCTGGAGCTGCGCGCCCACTCGCACCGAGGTTTCTGTGCAGAACTACACCCAGGGCACGTTCATTGTGGATATGATCGACCCGAAGATGCGCAAATCCGTATGGCGCGGCGTAACCCAGTCGCGCCTCAAGGGTCAACCCAGCCAGGACCAGGGCAAATACAACGCGGCCGCCACCGCGATCTTTGCTTCCTTCCCCCCGGGTGCAGCGGGTTCCGGTAAATAGACTCTACAAAACAACACAGGTATTATGCGCGCCCCGACCGCCCGTAGCTCAGCTGGATAGAGTATCGGCCTCCGACGCCGAGGGTCGTAGGTTCGAATCCTATCGGGCGCGCCATATTTCAAGTAATTTGTGTCGGTGTAAAAACCGCAACCACCACTTTCTCCCCCGCAGCCAAGCAGACAGGTCGACTACAACCTAAAGGGCAGTTAACTGCGGAACTATCAATAGGCAATACCTTGCCGAACTAACCATTCAGTCCGTTTTGAACATTGGATGGCAGATCAGCTGGGGCGGCGCCTGGTGCTGGGCCGGGACCGGCGGGCCCCGCACTGGCCCGAACTGGATGGTAATCAGCTTGTATGGGAATATCCTGATGGCTATGTCGATTCAACGCGACGGTAATCGTATGCATATCTGGGAAGAGATTGAAAATGAGTGAACTTCGCGCATCCAAAGTGCCCCGCTCCTCCAGCCGCTGGTTAGGCAACCTTGTCAGCTTCGTGGTTTCTATAGTAGTAACGTACATCGTGCTGGGGCCCCTGTTTTTACGACTCGCCCCCGGCTTGATGCCACTATTGAGTAGCCAGGTTCCAATGGCTGCAAACCTGTGGTGGCAGCCGGCTGCCCCGGATCCGTCCAGCAACGAGTATTTGGCTCTGCTGGGAGATTCCTACGCCGAGGGTGTTGGTGACTGGAAGGCGGAGCAGGTTGATTTTACCAGCCCCTCTCATTCGGCGGACGTCATACATCGCCTTACCGGGCGTAACGTTCTGAGCTTTGGCCGACGCGGAGCCGGCAGTGCTGAGGGCCTGGTGCGGTTGCCGGCTCTGGCATTGGGAGCCGGGGAATGCTTTTATTTCCCATCTTTGCGGCGACCGCAGGAAGTTGTCTACTACTTCTACGAGGGGAATGATCTCGAAGATAATATCGAGTTTGTAGAAGAAAGGCTGGGGCTGACTGCGAGAGATGCAGGTATCGAGGATGCGTCGACCAACTTCCTTGACCACAACTGGGGGAACCCAGGGCGTAAACCCTGCCTTCTCTACTTTGGCAAGAGTATCAAAAGCCTGATAAAGACAGCCAGAAAGACTATTCTTCATCGGCTTAATGCCGATAAGACCGAAATTTCCCCTGCGGCCAACCGCGCTTTAATAGATGGAGAGGTGATGGAGTTGCCCGCTTCTCTTCAGGGCCCTGGCCTGGATCTCGATGAGCAATCAACAAACGTGGCATTTGAGGTTTTTGAAGTGTCCCTGGGGTGGCTACAACAGACTCTTCCGGGCGTCAAGATCACCATCGTACACCTGCCCTCAGTGCTCTCTACCTACAGACTATTTGGCCCCAGCGTGACGGTGGAAGTTCCTGATCATAGCTCAACAGTGCATAGCTCCATTAAAGTTGCTTCCAGATCCGACGAAATTTGCCGGCGCCTACACGATATCGCTCTGGGTTCTGGTGCCAATTTTTTTGATGCCAGACCTGCAATGCGGGAACTAGGAAGCCAGGAGATCATCCACGGTCCACGTGACTGGACTCATTTCAACCGCGCAGGGTACACCCGACTGGGTGAGGCGGTAGCGGCGGCACTGAATGAAGAAGAGCCACCCAACGACTGTGGTCGCCTTGCGAACATTCTATAAGGGGTGTTCGTATTTTTCTGTAAGGGCAATCAGTCGCTGCCTGATTTGTGCAGGCACCTCAAA
>CBDTVJ010000190.1:0-7406 GCA_965363655.1 uncultured Halieaceae bacterium
ATCCAGTTCCTTCGTGTCCTCTGTGTAACGCAGCCCCCCACTAAGATTAACTTCATCAGTTACAGCATAAATCAAATGCATATATGCAGCTATGCTCTCTGTTGTTGAATTACCGGGATAATCGATTGGGAAACCAAAATAGTCGGCCTGTGTACTATCTTTATTATCCTCATCAAAATAGAAAACACCTGCCAACCAATCCAGTCGATCATCAAGAGCCAATCCTGAGAGCTGCAGCTCGAATGATTGTTGCTCGCCCTCTATATTCAGATTGTTAGCAAGGCCATCCAAACTGGTCCCATCAACGTCAAATCTGTTCTCAAATTCAAATTCACGGTAGGAATAGATGGCCTTCAGATCAAACGCATCAAAGGCATAATCAACTGTTAGATCATAAGATTTAGTTTCAATAGACCCTTCTGGAACAAAACTTGTTGCCGAGCTGTAAAAATCAGGTGTTTGGTCAAAAGTAAAGTCGGATCTAAAACGGTCACCGCCCAGATCCTTGGTAAGTTGGCCGGCATTATCATTTTCGTAATACTCACCGCCCACAGATATTCTAAGCTCCTCAGTCGCATCCCAAACAAGTGAGGCTCTGAGCAAGTCTGTATCTCTGCCATTGGTTGGCGAAGATGACGTTGTCGCGCCGGTATCCGGATCCACCATCAATGCTTCTGCCCAACCATCACTTTCATTATGACGTGCCGCAACACGCATGGCGGCCGTTTCCCCGAGAGGAAAACTTACAGCACCTTCATAACGCTGACTTTCATAATTACCAACGGCACCACCAACATAGCCTGTGACGGGCTCACCAGGTTCAGGCCTGACCGTTGCTATCTTAATCGCACCACCTGTGGTGTTGCGGCCGTATAGGGTGCCTTGTGCACCTTTCAAAATTTCAGCGGAAGCAATATCAAACATTTCAATCAGAGCGCCCTGTGCCCTTCCGACATAAACGTCATCGATATAAACCCCAACGGATGGGTCTAATGTACTCACGCTAGGATCGCTTTGGATTTGTCCACGAATACTGATGAATGCTGATGCAGAGGACCCTGCAACCTGCCCAATAATCAATGAAGGTGTTTGCTCTTGCAGATCGCGAAGGTCCAGCATGACGAAATTTTCAAGCATGTCTGTGCTGAAAGCGGTGACAGAGACCGGAACCTCTTGAATAGATTTTTCCCGCTTTGTCGCCGTAACAATAACTTCCTCTAAGGCCGCATAGGCAGGTATCGCCGTAAAGGCAAACGGCAGAGCTGTCGTGGTAAGTATGGCTTTGGCCATACGCCCACGAGCAAATGGTTTGTCTAATTTTTTCATCCAAAATTCCCCTTTGAATTTCCTAATGCCGCGGAGGCCATCGCCCCCTTGAAGCTGAAAATCATACTGATTATCACAATCCCCATGAGGTTGAACGTGACCCCGAGGTAGCCATGAATCGCGGGCAGATCTACAATACCGACAAGCACCGCAGCCACCAGAACGTGATAGGAGATACCGATATATCCCAGAGTAACCGCCGCAATTTTTGAAGCCACCTTATCGCCGTACAGTGGAACCGCCACCAGCAGGGCAAAAACCGCCCACATCCAGAAGCCAAGGTTCTCGAAAGCCGCGTAAAGCGAAAACTCGACGCCCCCATTCAGTATGCGAAGCAATGGATCAGCCAACTCAGCACCAGCACCTGTCACACCGCTTGAAAGGATCTCTGCTAACTGAGGTATGGTCCACACCGCCATAAACTTCGGGATAATATAGGCAACAACGGACACCAGGACCGCCATCGCCGCGAGTATCGCGCGCAGCGGGTTTTTCCCGCTTATCTGCCAGGCAATCCCAAATAAAACGCCCGACCCACAGAGCATACCGAAAATCTGGTTTGCCCAGCCCGCGATAAATCCGCCTCTGTTGGCGCTCAGCCAGGCCACACGGTCTGCGTGTTCCGCAGTGGAACCCCCGGGAATATTCAGTGGCAAGTACATGGAGACCACCCCCACGCCAAGTGCCAGGATGGCGGACCAAAAGCCCAGGCGATAAATCTGGTAGTCAAGTGAATGTGCTGTGCTCAAGATTTTTCTCCATATCGAGCATCGATCAGATTCAGTATCGTTTTACGCACAGCTTGGTCCATTCACTAGCCTTTAACCGTATGAACCGGTTGACATAATTATTAGTATACTAGATATTAGTATACTAGATCATGTCACGTGACATGTAAAGCATCTGGAGACAGCAATGGCGATACAGATAACGCGCCGAGATTTTCTTAACGGCGTAGCCATTGCTGCCGGCGGTAGTTTGCTTGCCCCCACGAGCGTGTTCGGGCAACGCGCGCAGAGCGCGATCACTCCAGGGCAACAGGGCGCTTACTACCCTCCAACACTCACAGGAATGCGCGGCAGTCACCCGGGCTCCTTCGAAGTTGCCCACGCCCTGGCCTGGCGCGGTGAAAAACCGGAACACTATCAGGCGCTTGATGAGCACTACGACCTTGTAGTGGTCGGCGCTGGCATGAGCGGCCTCGCTGCCGCCTGGTACTACCTAAAAAAGATGGGGCCCGATGCGCGCATCCTGTTGCTGGATAACCACGACGATTTCGGTGGTCACGCCAAGCGCAATGAATTTCACCATGACGGGCGAATGATCCTGAGTCTGGGCGGTGCCCAGAATATCGATAACCCCGGCGCTACTTACAGTGAGCTTGCTACCGACCTGTTAACCGACCTCGGTCTTAACCAGGAAGCCCTGGATAGCATGGCTGAGAATATGCAGGCGCCCTACCCGCTAGGCTTCGCGAAGGACGGCGCTAATGTGATGTCGATGCCTGGCCCCGATGGTCACATCACTGTTGACGGTAACTGGCAACGATTGATGCTGGGCAAAGGTGACTATGCCACTGCGGTAGAGGCACTCCCGATACCTACTGAAGAACAGAAAATACTGATTGACCTTTTTGGCGCGGAACATGATTACCTGGATGAAATGTCGCTGTCGGAAAAGTACGAATACGCAACCTCTGTGAGCTACAACCAGTTCCTGGTCGAGCGCGTTGGCCTCGCCAGTGACACGCTTCCCATTCTGGATGCCACCCACGCCATGTTCAGCGGAGTCACCGGTTGGAGTATCACGCTGGTAGAGGCATTCGCAGCCACCGCTCCCGGCTTGCAAGGGATGGGCTGGCTGGGTGAACTGGCCACCTCACTGAGCATCCTCCTTGTTGATAATTTTGTTGAAGTGCGCATGTTTCCCGACGGTAATGCATCCGTAGCCCGACTACTGGTGCAGAAATTGATCCCTGAGGTGGCACCCGCCATGAAAGGCGTCGAGGATGTCGCTATCACGCGCTTCGACTACAGCGCTCTCGACCGCGATAATCAGGCTACGCGACTCAGACTCAACAGTACGGTGGTCGGTGTACGAGAAACAAAAGGTAAACATGTCGAGGTGGATTATGTGCAGCAAGGTACGGCCCTGAGAATCACCGCCAAGCACTGCATAATGGCCGGTTACAACGGCTTGATCCCACACCTTTGCCCGGAATTACCGCAATCGCAAAAAGAGGCACTGCGCTACGGTGTAAAGATTCCCTTTGTCTATGCCAACGTGTTGTTGGACAACGGTCGTGCGTTCAACAAGCTGGGGGCGAATATGATTACCTGCCCCTATGACCCGTTCCAGGTGCTGACCTCAGCACCGGCCACGACCTCCGGTGGCTATGAGCCACCACGGGGAGCTGAGGACCCCATGTCGGTGTTGATGATGAACTCCCCGGTTCCCGCACCGAAGGGCAATGAAACTGGCCGGGATATGCTGCGCATGGGGCGCCACAAAGTGTATGCAACGACCTTTGAAAGCTATGAACGACAAATTCGCGACCAGCTGCAGGGGATGCTGGGCCAACACGGGTTCAACCACGAGACCGACATTCGCGCGATCACCGTAAACCGCCTACCCCATGGTTACGCCTACAGTTACCTCGGGCTGTACGACCCCGAATGGGCCGAGGGCCAGGCCCCTCACGAGATCGGGCGGGCACAGTTCGGGCGCATATCCATCGCCAACTCAGACGCAGAAGCCACCGCGTTAATGCAGGCGGCCTGGGATGCTGCTTTCCGGGCGGTAGAGGAACAGACGTCGTAATCGCCGTAAGGAGGCTGACATTACGCATAAACCCTATACCCATGCTGGGTGCAATCAAGAAGACATAGCACGTTTAAAATTGAATGCCGCGGCACCAAACGCGAGAAAAATAAACAGGTAGCAAAGCCCGACAATTCCTTCAAGATATTCCACAGCGCTGCTGTCAATAAATACGCCGACCATCATGCAGTGAAACAAAATACCAAAGGCTCCCAAGGCGACTGCCGTAATCTTCGCGCTTACGGATTGCTGAGCTTGTTGGTACAGCGGGCGGGCTACCAGAAGGGCGAAAATGGCATACATCCAGAATCCCAGATAGTCGAACGACGTGTAGAGCGAAAAGGGAATGGAAACGTTCAGGAGGAGGAGCAAGGAATCAGCCATAGCCGCACCCAGGGCACCGTTTGAAACGGCATCAGCCAGTAGAGGGATGGTCCATATTGCCATGAACTTGGGAATGATAAAGGCTACAAAGGAAACCAGCACAACCATCGCGGCGACCACAGCCTGGATCGGGCGCTCGCCTGCTATTTTCCATGCCAGGACAAACATGGTCCCGCACCAGGCAGCCATCCAGGCAATCTGTATCGCCCAAGCCGTGATAAAAACACCGCTATTAGCGCTCAACCAGGCGATCCGGTCGGCATGCGCAGCAGAAGAGCCTCCCGGCGCATCGAGGGGAAAGAACGCAGACATTACCGCCAAAGCAAACGCGGCGATGACTGACCAGAATCCGACCCTGTTGATTTGATAGTCGAGTGAGGGTGTCGTGTTCAAGACTTTTCTCCGCATCAGGTATCGGTAGTTAACTACCGATAGCATTATTAATACACTTTATAATGTCAAGATATTATATAGTATACGTTATTATGTCGAGCGACTTTAAAGACGACTTGTAGAAAAATCGGAGACGGACATGGCTGCAAGAGTAACGCGCAGAGACTTTTTAAACGGTGTAGCGATTGGTACTGGAGGTCTCCTATTACACGGCTGTGGCAGTGATACCGGGGTTCCTACGGTGACCTCAGCTGCGGCACCGGCCGTTGTCGGGCCTCCAGACCCCTCAGCATACTACCCGCCCACACTCACCGGTATGCGAGGCAGTCACAAAGGGTCATTCGAAGTTGCCCACGCGCTGGCCTGGCGAGGCGAAAAGCCGACCGATTACCAAACGCTGGATGAGCACTATGACCTGATCATCGTCGGCGGTGGCCTCAGCGGCCTCGCCAGTGCCTATTTCTATCGCCAGAAAATGGGCCCCGACGCACGCATTCTACTACTGGACAATCACGACGATTTTGGCGGCCATGCCAAACGCAACGAATTTCATCACGAGGGGAGAATGCTACTGAGCCTGGGCGGCGCCCAAAACCTGTCGGCCCCCGGTAACTATGATGATATGACCGCCGGCCTGATGATCGATATTGGCCTCGATGAAGATTTTGTCGACGCCATGGGCAGCCAAACACCAGAGGACTATTTTCAGGGTGGCAAGTTTAATGCAGCCAATGGTGTGGCACTACCCGGCCCCGACGGGCGTCATGTGGTCGTAGGTGGCAACTGGGCGGGAGCATTGTTCGGTGCGGACGGCTACCGGGAAATGATACGTGCGCTGCCAATACCGGTGACTGAACAAGACACCTTGATCGCCTTTGTTGGCGGCGATCGGGATTTCCTGGACGGCCTATCCCTTTCCGAGAAGTGGGATTACATCCACTCCACTTCCTACAATCAGTTCCTGCTGGAACGAGTTGGCCTCGCTGAGGAAACCATCCCGCTATTGGGAGTAATGACCCGCCACTTGTCAGGCGTCACGGGAGCAAACCTTACCGTCATGGAAGCAATGACGTCAGGTAGTGGCGGCACCCGGGGGATGGGATGGCTTAGCAATATGGCAACCTCCCTCGGGGGCGCCATGATAGGCTACCTCGCGTCATCGAGCATGTTCCCGGACGGCAATGCATCAGTCGCCAGACTGCTGGTACAGAACTTGATACCGGCGGTCGCCCCCGACATGAAAGGGCCGGAAGATGTTGCAGTGACACGCTTCAACTACGATGCGCTCGACCGGGAAAAGCAGAATATTCGCCTGCGGCTCAATAGCACCGTGGTTGGCGTGCGGGAAGTCGAGGGCAAGCAGGTAGAAGTCGATTACGTGACGCAGGGCAAGCCCCTGCGCATCACCGCCGATCGCTGCGTTCTGGCGTGCTACAACGGCCTTATCCCCCACCTGTGTCCGGAGCTGCCTGAGTCTCAAAAAGAGGGGCTGGCCTACGGCGTTAAAACGCCGTTTGTCTACGCCAATGTTCTGCTGGAGAATGGTCAGGCTTTTTCCAAACTGGGCGCCACGCTCTTTCAATGCCCCAAAGACCCGTTTCAAGCGATCAGCACAGGCCCAACTATGACCAGCGGTGGCTATCAGCCACCCCGCAGCCCGGATGACCCAATGGTGGTGGTGATGATGAACTCGCCGACACCCGCATCGGAGGGCAAGACGACAGTGCGCGATCAGCTGCGCTTTGGTCGCCACAAAGTCTATAACACCTCCTTCGCCAGCTACGAGCAGCAGATTCGCGACCAACTGCAATCAATACTGGGGCAACACGGCTTTAACCACGAGACCGATATTCGCGCAATCACCGTCAACCGTATTCCGCACGGCTATGCCTACTCCTACCATGCACTGGATGACCCGGAATGGGAGGAAGGGCAGGCACCTCACGAGATTGGCCGAGCACAGTTCGGGCGCATCTCCATTGCCAACACAGACTCCGAGGCCAGAGCCACTATTGGCGGGGCCTGCAGTGCAGCGTGGCGGGCAGTAGAAGAACAAACATGAAACAACTGATCACAGCCATATTCATCAGCTACGTTTTAACCGTGTCTGCGTTCGCCATGTCCGAACAGTCACCACCAAGCCAACGGACACAGCAACAAAATGAAGTCTATCTCGGACATCTGAAGTACGAATACCGTAATCGTGGACGGACCTACCTCGGCATGCGCACCGCCGCTAAAAACTCGGCGGATTCAGATCGAGGCACGTTCTTTCAGGCCTATTCAGATTTGGAGAACGTCAGTCGAGAAATCTACGCGCATATGGCGAGCGAATTGGGGGTCGACTATCAACCCAACTGGTTTATTCGTAATGGACTGCAATTGGCGACCTACTTCGGCTGGCGTTTCGTCAGCGCCCAGCAGCTGGTGGATATTATTGTGCCGTATATGCCAAAACTGGAAGAGATGAAGGCCTTTTCAGA
>CBDTVJ010000191.1:0-7385 GCA_965363655.1 uncultured Halieaceae bacterium
TTCGCTGGCGCGTGGTGGCGAGGACATTGTCTACAAGCACTACATCCATATTGGCATTGCGGTGGATACACCTGCCGGGCTGATGGTGCCGGTGATCCGTGATGTGGACAGGAAAACCATCTGGGAATTGGCAGAGGAAGTGTCTGTAATGGCCGAGAAAGCCCGGGAACGCAAGCTGGCACCGGCGGATATGCAGGGTGGGTGTTTTACTATTTCCAGCCTCGGAAATATCGGCGGCAGCGGCTTCACTCCCATCGTCAACACACCCGAGGTGGGTATCCTGGGGGTGTCGAAAGCAGCTATCAAGCCGGTGTGGGATGGCGCCGAGTTTGCACCCCGCAAACTACTCCCGCTTGCCCTGTCCTACGATCATCGCGTGGTCAATGGGGGCGATGGGGGGCGGTTTCTCTCTCAAATCGTGGGTGTGCTAGGCGATATACGCCAGTTGCTGATGTAGTGCTTCTCGGCAGGGGAAAAGTTCTGCCAGTCATCGTCAGGCTGTGGCCAATTCCGCGCAGAATGACAGGGCAACTGCCTGTGCTTTGCAGATAACGTCAATAATAGGATCGAGGTCGCTGCCGTCGGACTGAACTGTTTCCAGTGCCTTGCCCAACTCTCCCAGGTATCCGAGATGATCGGGAAAAAGGGCTGGCATCAGTCCCGCCCACTCCAGCTCCCGGTTGAGCCAGGTAAAGGCCACGCGGCCATTGCCATCCGCAAACAGGTGTAAATCAGCAATGGCTAGAAGTACCACGGCCGCTCTGGCATAGCCCGGGGCAACCGTGCAATAGATATCACTTATAAATCTGCGGAGGGTGGGGCTTGCCAGCGCAGGTTCTACCCGTTTAATTGCTGGATTTGCGGGAACCCAGTTCCGGGTGTACTTGAAATGGCCAGGAAAAAACCCGTCCAACTCTTTGCATGACATGGCGTGCCAGTGGCGCAGGCGGAGCTCGGCCATGATGGGGTCCGCCATGTCGGCACGGCAGCTTTGCGCGGCGCGGATAGGGGCTTCCATATTGGCGGAGACCTGCAGTTCCCTTTCCAGCGTTGTTTGCTTTTCGACTTGCTCTTTAAGCTTGCGGTAGTCGGTAACAGAGTTGGCCAGGGGAATCATGAACATCGCTTCAATCAGGGGCCATTCATCGGGTAATTCCTGCAAGGGAACGCTCTTGTCCACTGAGACCCGTTGGGACGCGTCCGCATAGCGTTGAAGCTTGGCCAGAAGTGCCTCATCACATTGCGTCATGTGCGCGGGATGATCGCGCAGAGCGGCTTCCAATGGTGCCGGATCATTATGGTCAGCCAGCGCTGCAATCTGCGCCTGCAATCGTCGGTACTCCGAAAGGCACGACTGGGCAAGTTTCACCTCATGCTGCTCAACAGGAATGAGGCTAAGGGCCTCCAGGGCTTGCAGTTGCTTTTCGGCTTCGTCGAACCTGGCAAGCTCCATCTGCAAGGTTGCCAAATTAACTTGAGCAAGTGTGAAGTCGGGCTCCATATCCAGCGCTTCGCGATAAAGCCCTTCGGCGAACTCGGGTCTATCGTTGGCGCGCGCAGCACAGGCCAATTTGTTAAGTGAGATCGGGCTCCGTTCAAGGACCACCGCCTGCTGGTAGTTGGCCAGCGCCTGCTGCCACTGACCGCTCATGCGCAATGCATCCCCCAGCAACAGGTGAGAGACCATCAGTTTGGGGTTGATAGTTACAGCTTTTTCCAGGGCTATGATCGCGTCTTTGTAGCGTCTTGCTTCCACCAGAGCTGAGCCCACGTTTATCCAGGCTTCCACTCGATCGGGAATCAGCTGTATCGCCTGGCTAAACGCCACGGCGGCATCACGGTGTTTACCCTGTTGAAAATTGCGCTTGCCTGCTTCCATAAAGTTGAGCCAGGCTTGGTCATTGGTGGGTGTTTTTGTCACAGTATTTTTCCGCAAGACTTGAATGAATTACAGGCACGCTAAGTCGTGCCAGTCTGTAGATATGGCATGATGAGGCTGTCGGGGGCGACAATCAAGCATCAGCGAGTTCTTGGCAAAATTCCCCGGCGAACTCCTGTGCGCGCAGCATAACGGCGAGTACTGGCGTGAGGTCACCTCCGTTGCCACGCACTTCAATGATGGCATCACCGAGCTCACCCATGATTCCCTGCTCACGAGTGAAAATCATTGGCATCAGGCCAGCCCATTCCAGCTCCCGGTTAATCCATGTCAGCACCACGCGGCCATTGCCGTCAGCGAAGGGGTGGAAGTCCAGAACCGCCATGAAAATTAGTGCGACCCGAGCTATTCCGGGAGGGAAATCACAGTAGGTCTTCTCGATAAAGTGACGGAAGGTGCCACTGGCCATCGACGGGTTGACGCGTTTGAGGGTCGGGCTTCTCGCTGTCCAGTTCTGTGTATACTTGAAATGTCCCCCGAGTATGCTATCCACCCCCTGGCAGGCCAGGGCGTGCCAGTGACGTAAACGCAGTTCGGCTTTCACCGGATCCCGCATGTCCCCGCGGCAACGCCGGGCCGCGTCAATGGCAGCTACCATATTGACGGATTCCAGCAGGTCACCAGTGGGCTGTCGTCCTTCCTCGAGCTCGGCCCTGATCTGTTGGTATTCACCCACGGAATTGACCAGGGGTACCATGAACAGGGCCTCGATCAGCGGCCATTCCTCGGGTAGCTCGATGGACTCTGGGCTGGGTGATAGTGCCAGGTCCCGGGCCGCCTCGGTATAACGCAGAACACCCTGCATGGGGCCTTCATCTACTTGCAGGATTGATTCCGGCGTGTTGCGCAACACAGTCTCAAGTGGGGCGAGATCGCTGTCTTCGCACATGATCGTGATCGCTTGATGCAGGCGGCTGTATTCCGCAAGAGATCGACGTGCGCTGGACACTTCTTTGCGTTCCAGGGGCGGCAGCGGTTGTTCGGCCAGTGCGTCGAGCTGCTTTTCGGCATCTTCGTAGTGCCGTAAATCCAGCTGTAATGTCGCATAGTTGACTCGCGCCAGCGAGAAGCGTGGGTCGCGTTGTATCGCTTCCAGATACAGCTGGGCCGCTTCTTCAAACTGGTTTCGAACCCGCAGGATGCAGGCCAGTTTGTTCAGTGCCGGCGGTGCTCGTTGCAGGTCCACCGCCTGTTGGTAACTGGCTATGGCCCCGCTGATATTGCCCAACATGCGCCGCGTATCCCCGAGGATCATATGCGCCACCATGAGCCGGGGATGCAGCGAGATGGCTTTTTTCAAGGCCGTTTCGGATGACTGGAACTGCGCAGATTCAAGCAGGGCCGAGCCCAGGTTTATCCAGCCTTCCACACGTTCAGGCAATATGTCAGTGGCGCTTTTGAACGCTTGCGCAGATTTCCTGCTCTGTCCCTGTTCGAAGCGATGTTTGCCAACTTGCATGAGTTTCAGCCACGCCTGCTCATTTTTCTCCGCTGTTTTACGTTTCTTGTTCAAGATGGCTGCAGACTGTCCCATGCCTCGCGAAAAGCGCGCGCTCCGGCCTGTATTCCTTCCGGGTGATTGTCCAGCCAGGTGGCGGCGATGATCATGTAGTCTGTGGAGCCCACATCCGCTGTGTACTGGGCAAGGTGTTGCGGCTGTTTGCCGCCCTGGAGAATGGGCAGGGTTGCCGCGCAGGAACCCAACTCATCCCGACAGGCTTGCAGGAAGGCCTGTGCTGGAGCCGGATCCTGGTATGGTGTTGCGAAGGGGCCGGGAGATACCACCAGATCGGCGCCCGCCGCGCGCTGCAGCCTGGCCATAACCGCATCGCTGGCACCCCAGGTGCCGGTGCGGGTAATGGCATCACCGCAGCTGTTGTGTGACAGGATGATCAGCCCGGTCCTGCGGCGGATCTCAGTGATGAAAGACAGTCCCTGGGCGCTGGCGCTCAGCAGCACACCATCAGCACCCAGCTCTGCAGCTTGTTCGGCCATTGCCAGGGATGCGCTGAAGTCGTCAATGATATTGGCGAAGTACAGTTTTGATTCCCCGGTTTGATCTTCAACCCTGCGCTTCATGTCCACCATGCGCCGCACGCGGTCAATGAAGGGCGAGCGCGGGGTATCGTAGGTCAGCTCATCATCCTTGATCACATCGAAGCCACCTGACAACACGCGCTCGTTCAGCTGCAGTATTGTGTCAGTGGACAGGCCGGATGCGGGGCGCATGGAGCGACAGAAAATAGGACGATGCCCTATGCCGAGCTTCTCGCGAATCCCCACCACGCCGAAAGCGGGGCCGGGATATTCGTTGGCCAGTACCGAGGGGAATTTGAGGTCAGTTAATGCCACGGCGCTCAAAAACCCCAATCGATGTACCTCGCCAAAAACTGAATTCCACAAACGGCAAAGGCTGTTGCCGAACAACTGGACGGGATAGGCAATGACGATCCTGAAACAGTGAAGCTCCAATGACTCTACCTCCTTCCCATAGACCGGGGTATTGAGAAAGTACAGTGGGGCGATGTCCTGTGCTGGCAGCGTAGTGGTCTCTACTTCCAGTACTTTGGCGCAGAATTCCTCGATGTCTCTGGGGATCTCTACATCCTGCAGTTCGGTGGCGCAGATGCTTTGCTCCCGCGCAATGCCCAGTGCGGCCTGTTCGCCATCAAGGGGTGTACTGATGAGATAGGTGGCGAACACATGATCACCAATGGTGTTGTGTGCCTGCCAGAGGAAGTAATCACGGTCGTGATGCTGTAGGTTTTCTGAACTCATGTTAGCTGACCAGTCCTTGGTTTGGGCCAATCACATCTTGTGCAATCTGCCAGTCGAGTGTTGTGGTGATCTTTATGTTTTCGGGCTCACCGGGAATAGCCAGCAGACTGGCCCCGGCGTCGATAACCATTTGTGCAGTCGATTGGAATTCCCTGCCAGCAGTCTTCGTTTTGGCACTGGCCAGGAGTTCGCGGCTGAAGGCCTGGGGGGCCTGGAAGATGCGCGCTTCCTGCCTGGATTGGTAGCTGGCCACATTGCCGTTAGCCAACCGGCCCACTGGTACTGTGGGGTCCAGGAATGCACCGGCGGCACCGTGTTCGGTGGCGCCCTCCAGTACAGCGGCACACAGCGCCCGGGAGGGAAACGGCCTGGCGGCATCCTGGATCAGGACAATCTCTGCAGTACAGGCGGCGAGCATATGATCGATGCTCTCTTGTCGCGTAGCACCGCCTGCGACCAGTGTTGCACGCCCCTTTAGTATGATTGTTACTTCATTTTCGAATCCGGGTGGGGCCGCAACCAGAATCGTCTCGACCAGGGGTGCGAGTGTGGAGAGCAGAATGTCCAGTAGAGTGCGCTCCCCGATCCGCAGCAGGCACTTGGGTCCCAGCCCCAGGCGCTTGCCTAGTCCAGCCGCGGGTATCAGCGCAGCGCTGCCAGGTAGTTGGGTCAATCCTTCGCTCACAGGTTTAATGTCATGCTGTAACAAGTCGCTATAAGACGGCGCATAAAATTATTGAATAAGTCGAATCGCTGGGCGAATTGTGCTGCCTGCGCAAGGGTGGCAAGTCTAGCGGAATTGCCGTGCTCTGGCGACCTCATGTGGTGCAAAGAGCGGGTCGGTTACACGGCGCTACTCATGCCCTGGCAGGCGCTACTATTATCCAGGGTTGTCCATCCAATCTCTGGCACGGTTACTGCTAGGTAAAGGAACAGATAGGGGTAGGCGAATCACCGGGATCGTTTGTCTATATTACTGAATAGTATGGAAAAATCGGGAGGATGCTGCTGGAGCATGCGCGATCACGGCGGGCAGATCAATTTTTGGGGTGCCATGTGTCCCCCGTGCGAGCTCGGGCCGCACCATAATGGTTCACCGTTTCCGCTAAAGTGCACTTCAGGCACTATAATGGTGCGTTTGGGATTCTGCTTGTCACAATGCCGGGCTGCAAATCAGGGCGGGAGGCCAGAGATGGTAAATTATGAATGTTCCTGAAATAGATCGCTGCCTGGTGTTCACTGACCTGGATGGTTCCCTGCTGGATCATCATACCTACAGTTACAGGGATGCATTGCCGCAGCTACGTAGGCTGGAGCACCTGCAGATTCCGGTAATACTGGCCAGCAGTAAAACCCGGGCGGAAATCGAGCACCTGAGGGATGAGTTGGGTAACCGCCATCCCTTTATTATCGAAAACGGCGCAGCAGTATTTATTCCACGGGATTATTTCGATAGTCAGCCTGACGGCACGGTGGAAAAGGATGATTACTGGGTGCGGGAACTGTCCGCCGGGCGCTCACAGTGGCTGGACGTGCTGCAGTCATTGCGCAGTCTCTATCCCGAGGAGTTCCAGTATTTCTATCAGGCTGGTATCGACGGCATCGTGCAAATGACCAGCCTGCCTGAAGCGCGGGCCCGGGAGGCGAATCAGCGGGAATACAGTGAGCCGGTGAAATGGTTGGGAAGTGAGCAGCGCAAACAGGAATTTCTCGACAGCCTGTCCCTGCGTGGTGCATCTGTACTGCAGGGTGGACGCTTCCTGACCCTGTCCGGGGACTGTGACAAGGGCAGGGCCCTGTCATGGCTGCGGGATGTTTACCGGCAGGGGCAACCGGGAGAGCGTATCTGCGATCTCGCTATCGGGGACAGCGCCAATGACCTGGCCATGCTTGAAGCAGCGACGGCGGCCCTGGTGGTGCGCTCTCCTGTACATGACTTTCCTACGCTAAACCGCGTTTCAGGAGTGCATTACAGTAGGGACTATGGTCCGGCTGGCTGGGCAGAGGGTGTGACGCGCTGGCTGGAAGATCGACATTTACATAATTAGACAACATTGAGGACCCTATGGGCGATTTTCACCAGAACGGAATAATCACTACCTTACACAATTTATCGGATCGACCGGTGGAGGCGCTGGAAGAGGAGCTGCTGTCTTTTTCCCACAAGCGTCCCATGGCGCTGATTCTCCCCAGCCTGTTTTCCGAGTTGGAGGGTACGGCACTGCCGAACATCCTGGATGAGTTGGTACAGGTGCCCTACTTGTCCGAGATAGTGATCGGACTGGACCGGGCCGATGAGCAACAGTATCGCCATGCACTGGGCTTCTTCGGCCGGCTGCCGCAGCGGCACCGGGTATTGTGGAATGACGGGCCGCGCTTGCAGGCGCTGGATAAACAATTACAGCAACTTGATCTCGCCCCCAGGGAGTTGGGTAAGGGGCGTAATGTCTGGTACTGCATGGGATACACCCTGGCCTCGGGGCGGGCCGAGTCCGTGGCGCTGCATGACTGCGATATTCTCACCTATAAACGCTCCCTGCTGGCCCGGCTTATATACCCAGTGGCCCACCCGCGATTCAATTACGAATTCTGTAAGGGTTTCTACGCCCGCGTCGCGGATGGGAAAATTAACGGCAGGGTCAGTCGCCTGCTCGTAACGCCCCTGTTG
>CBDTVJ010000192.1:0-7343 GCA_965363655.1 uncultured Halieaceae bacterium
TGGCGTCGGGTACGTCGAGTGCGTCGGGTTGGATTGTGGTTTGTTGGGGGAGATGGGGTGGTGGTCGACTAGGGGTATGCCGAGTCTGGGGCGGGTCAGTTTGGGAGGTCGGTTGGAGTAGGTTGAAGAATGATAAGGGGTTTTCCGCACAGAACTTCTGAACTGGGGCCGAGCAGATAACTTACTGAATTTTCGGATGAATTACCAATTCGCCAGTGACAGGAGTTAGCTTGTCGGTACCCTTTTGAGGGGTTGCACCCCTTAGATAATGTGCATATTATGTGCACGTTTAAGAATTCACTGGTCACCGCTTGGCCTGAAAAGTCCCACAATAATTGATCGAAAATCGGGGAGAAATCCAATGTCCGAAGTGCTCACGAGATCGGCGGCGCGTAATATTTTCTACGGTGGCTCGCTGTTCTTCTTCATTCTGTTTGCAGGGCTAACGGCGCATACCCACTGGTACATGGTGAATGTATCTACCGATAGCGAAGGCCTTACTGAGCAGGTCAAGCTCGGCAAGCGTGTTTGGGAAAAAAATAGCTGTATCAACTGCCACACCATACTGGGTGAAGGTGCCTATTTTGCCCCTGAGCTTGGCAATGTCTGGACACGCTATGGTGGGCGGGACAACGCAGAAGGCGCACGTCAAGGGCTCAAAGGCTGGATTCGCGCGCAGCCATTGAATATCCCTGGCCGACGTGTCATGCCGAAATTTGATCTCAGCGATGAGGAGCTGGACGCATTAGTGGCTTTTCTGGAATGGACAGATTCCATTGACACCCAGGGCTGGCCACCGACCCCTGCGGGTTGAAACGCAAGCCAATTGGAAGCACACAAAGTTTACTGTTAGAGGGTTGTATCAATGAAATATGAAACACAGCGGGTGGCCTATCCGTTCTTTGCCGTTGCAATGGCGCTCTTCGCCTTGCAAATCGTGTTTGGAATAATGGCAGCTACGGTCTATGTCATGCCCGAGTTTCTGTCAGAAGCTATGCCTTTCCATATCATGCGCATGAGCCACACCAACTTGTTGGTGGTCTGGCTACTCATGGGGTTTATGGGCTGTACTTATTACCTCATGCCCGAAGAGGCGGAACAGGAAATTCACAGCCCCATCATCGCGTACGTACAGCTGGCGATATTCGCGGTTGCGGGTGCCGGAGCACTATTGAGTTATCAGTTGGGTATTCACGAAGGCAGGGAGTTTCTCGAACAGCCCTTGTGGTCCAAAATTCTGATTACTGTTTCCTTTCTGATGTTCCTCTATAACACCAGTATGACGCTGCTTAAAGGGCGTAAAACAGCCATTAACCTGGTGTTGATGCTCGGGCTTTGGTTGGCGGCTGTCTTCTGGCTGTTCGCCTTCGTCAATCCAGGTAATCTCGCTGTCGACAAGTTGTACTGGTGGTGGGTCGTACACCTTTGGGTAGAGGGTGTATGGGAGCTTATTATGGCTTCTCTGCTGGCCTATCTGTTGATCAAGATGACTGGTGTAGACCGTGAGGTGATCGAAAAATGGCTGTATGTCATTATCGGCCTGGCGCTGTTTTCTGGATTGCTGGGCACCGGGCACCACTACTACTGGATTGGTGCGCCGGGATACTGGCAACCGCTGTCGAGCATATTCTCAACGCTGGAAGTGCTGCCGTTTTTCGCCATGGTGATGTTTGCTTTCTTCATGTTCTGGAAGGGGCGACGCAATCACCCGAACAAAAGCGCCATGCTGTGGACGCTCGGAAGTGCCACGCTCGCCTTCTTCGGTGCGGGTGTATGGGGCTTTATGCACACCCTGTCGTTCGTCAACTTTTATAGTCACGGCACGCAAGTTACCGCAGCACACGGACATCTGGCCTTCTTTGGTGCCTATGTGATGACGGTTCTGGCAGTGATAACCTACGCCATGCCTCAGTTGCGACGGGTCCAGCCCTACAACCAGATTCTCAATATGTGGAGCTTCTGGTTGATGACTTCCGCTATGTGCTTCATGACCTTTACGCTGACCTTCGCCGGTGTGCTCCAGACCCATCTGCAGCGTGTGCTGGGTATGAACTTCATGGAAGTACAGGACCAGTTGCAGCTGTTCTACTTCATGCGCTTGGGTGCCGGCGTCATGGTGGCGATAGCGGCTATCGTCTTTTTCATCTCCATCTTCGGCCCGGTGAAAGAGCAGGCATCAGCTACCGCTACTGCCGACAGTTAACAGACGGGACCTGAGGGGTAGTCGCCACTGCCCTTAAGTTTCACCCGCTAATGGCCCTTTGCAGGAGTTAATTGCATGGACACCGCAGTAACCGCCGAGGGTCACGTAGAGTGCGAAGTCCCGTTTTACCAACCCGTTGGAAACGAGTGCCAGCTGTTCGAGCACGCCTTCAATCAACGCCTGCCCATGTTGCTCAAAGGTCCCACCGGTTGTGGTAAAACCCGTTTTGTCAGCCATATGGCTGCAAAGCTGGGGCGGCCGCTGTTTACGGTCTCTTGCCATGACGATCTTACGGCGGCAGATCTTACCGGACGGTATCTGTTGCAGGGCGGTGAAACACGATGGGTTGATGGTCCGCTGACCCAGGCGGTGCGCGAGGGCGGAATTTGTTATCTCGATGAAGTTGTGGAGGCGCGCAAGGATGTCACCGTGGTCTTGCACCCGTTGACGGATGATCGCCGACTACTGCCGTTGGAGCGCACCGGTGAACTGCTGGAAGCGCCTGAAAACTTCATGCTCGTGGTCTCCTATAACCCGGGTTACCAGCACATACTCAAGTCACTCAAGCCCAGTACCCGGCAGCGTTTTGTTGCCAAGAGCTTTGACTTCCCCCCACCTGACCTGGAGCGCGATATTGTCGCCTCCGAGAGCGGTCTGCCCGCGCCGCAGTGTGCGGCGCTGATTAACCTCGCTGTGCGTCTGCGAGCGATGAAAGGCCAGGACCTGGAAGAGGGAGTGTCCACACGACTGCTTATCTACTGCGCTACGCTTATCGCCAATGGCATGCCGATCTTGCAGGCGGCACAGGCCACCCTGGTGGAGCCACTGAGCGACGATGCCGACGTTCAGGAAGGGCTCATGGAAGCGGTACGCGCCACGTTCGGCGAAGACTGACGGTCTGCCCCTGTGCTGGAATGGCTGGAATTTGAAGAGAACGTTGGGCGCTTTTGGCACCGCTGGGTCTCCTCACACAGCACCAGTTTTCCAAACTACCCCGATGCAGCTGTCAGTCTGGAGAGTATTGCAGGGCCGCTTGCGGTCTTTTTTCGCGCAGGTGGTGGTCCGGCAGGAGTTGCCGTAGCCTCTATCGCGGCGCGGGCATCCTCGCACCGCCTCAATTTGCGCCAGCGCCTGGGGTTTGATGAGGAGACTCTGGATCTTGCTCGCCTCGATGAGGAAAATCTGCTGCTGCCGCCGCAGATCGCACTGTTCGATGACCCCCGTCTGAATCGCAACCTCTATTTCTGGCTGGCGGCAATGCTCGCGGCAATGACGCCCACCCGCGTATTCAAGGATCCACTGCGGCAGGACCTGAGCGCGATGCGCCAGGTAACTGCGGCAACTCAGGCTACGCTCAAGCATTTCCCCGGGCTACGTGACCGACACAGCCAGCTGCAGCGAGAAATGCTGTCAATGCGACCTACCCGGTCACTGCCGCCGGCAGAAGCGGCCATGGAAGCTGTGATTCGCCGCCTACTGGGTTCAGAGGATGAACTGCCTGCGGAGGCCGGACGATACTATGATGCCGTTCTCAATCCCGGGATGAGTTTGCGCGATTATCGGGCCCCGCAAAATTATCGCCAGCCGCTCCCCGTACCCCTCTGGGCCAATCTCAATTATCTGGGCACTGCCAGTGGGCCGGGTGATGAAGACGAAGAAGCGGCTGAGCCGCCACCTGCAGCCACTGAGGAAGCCAAAGACAAACGCAAGGCCGAGCGCCGCCGTCAGGACCAGTCCGAGCGAGACGACCCGCTGGTATTCAACCGCTTCGAGAAAATCCTGTCGTTCGCGGAAATGGTCAATGTGAATCGCATGATTGACGACGAGGAGGATAAAAACGCCAAGAGCAACGCTGAGCAAATGGACGAGATCACCTTGAGTCCCAATCAGCAGCGCGTTGCATCACAACTGAAAATGGATCTGGATTTGTCGCCAGGTAGTGAAGTTGGCGAACGCCTGCGCGGGGAGTTCACTTATCCCGAGTGGAACTACCGCAAGCAGCGCTACCAGGACGACCACTGTCGGGTACTGAGCGGCGTGCACGAAGATGAGGGTGATAGCAGCGCCTTGGATGATCAAACACGTCGTCGTATTCGCCGGGTCCGGCAACAATTTGAAGCCCTTCGACCACGCAGGGAATGGCTGCGCGGCCAGGTTGATGGCAATGAACTGGACATGGATGCCGTGGTTCGCGCGCACTGTGACCTGGCCGCCATGGGAGACAACAGCGCAGGTCTGTACATGTCCACCCGGGCGCAGGCGCGGGACCTGGCTATTTCCATACTGATTGACGTATCCCTGTCTACTGATGCCTGGGTAGAGGATCGCCATGTGATCGATATCGAGAAGGAGGCGCTCCTGGTGCTGGCGCACGGCCTGGCCAGCTGTGGGGATGACTACAGCATTCAGAGTTTCACCTCGCATCGACGCCATCGGGTGTGGGTAAATACCCTCAAGTCCTTTGACGAACCCATGAATGAGGTGACTGAGCGTCGCATTGCAGCACTTAAGCCCGGTCACTATACGCGCATGGGAGCTGCAGTGCGCCACACCGCAGCCGAACTCAGCATGCGCCCTAACCGGCATCGCCTGTTACTGGTGCTCAGCGACGGCAAGCCCAACGACAGCGATTATTACGAGGGGCGTTATGCGATTGAAGATACCCGACGCGCCATTCTGGAGGCCAGGCGGCAGGAATTGAAAGTCTTTGGGGTGACCATCGACCGGGACGCGCAAAGTTATATCGCACAGTTGTTTGGTCGCGGTGGCTACGCCATGGTGCACAAGCCGGAGCATCTCGCGCAGGCTTTGCCCGGTATTTATCGGCAGATAATCTCTACCTGATATGCAGCTGATCCCGGTAAAACAATGAGTTCCTCGCGCAAGACGATTGCCCTGGTGTCCGGTATCGTGATCTGTCTCCTGGCTGTTACCCCCTATGTTCTGGCAATCAAAAGTTTCGACTGGGGGGTGGGCCTGGTGTTCGTGTCGCCGGTATTGGTCTGGCTGTTACTGCGCGTTGGCCAGGCGCTGGAGCGCTGGGCCCGCAATGAAGCCGATACCCTGCCACCTGATCCCGATTATCCCGACGACACGGATTAGCACAGCGTAAAGTAGTGGACGTGTGTTCAGTGAAGTGGTGCAGCCAGGTAGCCAAGAAATACCAACAACACTGTTGCCACGAGGAGGCAGATAAAACCGGCTTGCCAGCCGGAGCTGGAGGCTCGAAGGTTGAGATAAACCATCAGTATCTGCTGCACCTTGAACCCCGCGCTCGCCAGCACCAGGGCGATACCCCACAAAGGCAGGGGCAGCGCCTGTGCGTCGCCTCCCAGCTGTGCCGACCACATAGAGACCAGCGTCAGCGTCATCAGCATGAGCCATGTAATCAGCAGCCGTTTACTGCCTGGGAGTGTTTTTTCCATGTTTATCTCGTCAGTTGCCTCAACCGTTATCTCAGCAAATAGATCAATGGATAGAGCATGACCCAGATGAGGTCGACCAGGTGCCAGAAGGCAGTCACTGTTTCGACGTTTTCGCGCGAGGTGTGCCAGCTGACCAGCGCCAGCAAGCCCAGCCCGAACACCACGTGGGCTAAGTGAAACGCCGTAAGTAGATAGTAAAAGGTGAAAAACGTATTGGTCTCGGGGGTTAGCCCAGCGCCGATCTTGTCGGCGTACTCCAGCACTTTGATCAGGCAGAATACGACGCCCAGTACCATGGTCAGCCCCAGCCATTGTCGACAGCGCTGCACTTCGTTCGTAGCACTGGCCTGTACTGCGAGTGCAGCAAACAACCCGCTGGTGAGTAGCACCATGGTGTTAAGTCCACCGCTTATCGGGTCCAGCAGTTGCTGCGAACGATTAAACAGCTCCGGATCAGCAGCTCGCTGCCACGCGAAAAGCACAAAGAAGGCAGAAAAAACCAGCATTTCGCTGAGAATCAGCACCCACATCAGGGGGTTTCCCGGTAGGCCGGATAGTGGCCCCCAGTCGTCGTTTTCTGCTGGCGTCAAACTTGTTTGCCCAGGCCAAAAAACCAGCTCTTGGGCACATCGATGGCACGATTTGAGGTGAGGCGGTGAATGCCAACCGCACATCGCGCCATCATCCAGGTGATTCCAGCGGTGAAAAAAAGATAGCCGAATGCCCAGGCGTAGACCGACGAAAGCCCCAGTTGCCCGGCGGCCTGCCAGAGGAGGAACGCAACCACTGCGGCCAATATTCCCAGCCAGAATGTGCGAATCTGGAACTGTAGGTGGGTGTCCAGCCATGCCGCTCCGCGACCCAGGCGCAGGTGGGCGATGAGTGCGCCCAGCGGGGCAGTCACCAACGCCATGATGCTGCCGATATACAGGCCATATATGACGATGATATAGCCGCGCCCGGGCGTGTTCTTGTCGTGTGGCGCTGTCTCTGGTGGCTCGGAAGTCGATGAATTTGAAGGCATAGCTTGTTCCACTGGAAGTACGTGCAATCTGGTTCGAAAGGCCTTGTCCCATGTGTCTGTCGACGCACCGGTAAGGCCGTTCCCCTATAAGAGGTATTTACTATGAATTATATGTATTTACAAAGAGTGTTATCAGCGATAAGGGTGCGCGCTTCTAACAAGGCATATCGAGGATTTTGACCAGTTCTGCTCGCTGCCGGCCGGGTATTACATCCTGCAGCGTGTAATTGTTCAGCGTTGTAAAAAAAGCTTGCAGGGCATCGGTCAGGACATTCTTTAACCCGCAGGCTGGCGTGAGGATGCATTCATTATTCTCGCCAAGACATTCAGCCAACGCCAGGTCGTTTTCCATTTCCCTGACCAGGGTACCGAGCCTGATATCTGAGGGAGCCTTGTTCAGGCTCAGGCCGCCGTTTTTCCCTCGCAGGGCGGTCACATAACCTCGCTGGCTGAGCTCCTGAACAACCTTCATCAAGTGATTTCGCGATATCCCGTAGCGCTGGGCAATCTCGCGAATGGTGGCTTGTTCCTCAGTGCTAACAGCCAGGTAAATCAGAACTCGCAGAGAGTAGTCTGTGAAAGTAGTCAGTCGCATCATTAGTATCCGCCAAAACCTGGTTGGCTAGTATACATAAAGAAGGATGTTAGCTGCATCTTTTGGTCGCCTCCCGGGGACTGATGACTTACTGCA
>CBDTVJ010000193.1:0-7332 GCA_965363655.1 uncultured Halieaceae bacterium
CGAAACCTTGCAAATTAGGTGTCAGCGCCGCGTAGCGCACACCCGGGCGACGCGTAATGCCCTCGAATACCTGTTCACTGTCCGCCATTTGCGGCACCCACTTGGGATTCACAAAACTGCCCGCCTCGATAACACGGTGTCCCGCGGCTGCCAGATCTTCAATCAGTTGTAATTTGGCGCTCAGCGGGATCGCCTGGGACTCATTCTGCAGACCATCCCGGGGCCCGACTTCTACCAACGTTACCTGCCTGGGCGTTGTCATCGCGGTCTACTCCGGCAGCGCGAAGTCGAGTAACTCGGCGCCGCCATCGACCAGGTCGCCGGGTTGGTAATAAAACGCGCGTAATTCACCTGCCTCCGGGGCGCGTATGGTGTGTTCCATCTTCATAGCTTCCATGACCAAAAGGGGTGTGCCGGACTCTACTGTGGCTCCGACGTCCACCAGCAGTGCAACAATGGTGCCATTCATGGGGGCGGTCAAGCCGCTGTCACTGCCGGCGGCATCGTGTTCACCGGTATCGGGCAGTACCTCGCTGAAATGACAGGCACCCTCCGGCAAGTACAGCGTGAAACCGTCGTGAGTGCGGGCCAGTGTGCCGCGCTGCCGGTGCCCTTGAACTTCCAGGTGCAGAGTATCGCCCTCCAGTTGCCCCGCCACAGTGGTCGCGATATTACCGCTGCGCACCAGGTATTCCCTGCCGAGCTGTTCCACTGTAATGCTGTGATCCTGCTGGTGGTAGTGCAGTGTGAAGTGATGAAGGTGCGGCTCATTCAGGCGCCAGGCGTCATTGCTATGCCATGGGGAGTGCGGATCATTCGCCGCAGGCGTTTGAGCCTGCTGATCTTTGTGCAGTAACAGGGCGATGGCAGCCAGGGGCAGCTCGCGCTCCAGGTCGCCCTCGCGCTGGTGGAAAATTAATTCCGCGTGATTGTTGATGAAGCCGGTATCCAGCTGCGCGTCCATAAAGGGTTGGCAGGTGGCCAGGTTGTACAGGAAATCCAGATTGGTGACGGTGCCGCTGATGCGGTACTGTGCCAGTGCCGCGCCCAGCCGCTGCAGGGCGCGCTCCCGGGATTCGTCCCACACCACCAGCTTGGCGATCATGGGGTCGTAGTAGACGCTGATTTCATCGCCCTGGCAGACGCCGGTGTCCACCCGCACATGGCGCGATTCCTCCGGGGGGCGCAGGAAATCGAGGGTGCCGGTGGCGGGCAGGAAGTCGTTGTCCGGATCCTCCGCGTAGACCCTGGCCTCGAAGGCGTGGCCGCGTATGCGAACCGCGTCCTGGGTCAGGGGCAGGGGCTCGCCGCAGGCCACCAGGAGTTGCCACTCCACCAGGTCCTGCCCGGTGATCATTTCTGTGACCGGGTGCTCTACCTGCAGGCGGGTATTCATTTCCATGAAATAGAAACTGCCGTCTTCATCCAGCAGGAATTCCACGGTGCCGGCACCACGGTAATCGATGGCCCGGGCCGACTTGATGGCGGCCTCGCCCATTTCCTTGCGTAGGGCCTCGCTCATGCCAGGCGCGGGTGCCTCTTCAATCACTTTTTGATGGCGACGTTGCACCGAGCAGTCACGCTCCGCCAGGTAGATGCCGTTGCCCAGGTTGTCGAAGAATACCTGGATTTCAACATGGCGGGGCTTGGTCAGGTATTTTTCGACCAGCATGTTGTCGTCGCCAAAGCTGGCCAGCGATTCCCGTTTTGCCGCCGCCAGGGCTTCGTCGAACTCCTCGCCGGACCATACCTGGCGCATACCCTTGCCACCGCCACCGGCCGTGGCTTTGAGCAATACCGGGTAGCCCATGTCTTCAGCGGCAGAGCGCAGCAGCTCCGGGTCCTGGTCCGCTCCGTGATAGCCCGGTACCAGCGGCACATTCGCCTGCTCCATGATGCGCTTGGCGGCGGACTTGCTGCCCATGGCCACAATTGCTTCACTTGGAGGGCCGATAAATACCAGGCCTTGTGCGGCACAGTCGCTGGCAAATCCAGCATTCTCTGACAGGAAACCATAACCCGGGTGGATAGCATCCGCGTTGGACTGTTGCGCCGCGGCGATGATTCGCTCACCCAGTAGGTAGGAGTCCCGTGCTGCCGCCCCGCCAATATGGATGGCCTCATCAGCCATCTTGACGTGCAAGGCATCGCGATCTGCGTCTGAGTAGACCGCTACCGTGGCCACTCCCAGGCGCTTGGCCGTTTTGATAATACGGCAGGCGATTTCTCCCCGGTTGGCGATGACGATTTTTGTAAACATGCCTGTGTTCCTCAGGACGGGCAAAATACCCGTAGTAGAAAATTCTCTGTGGCAGTACGCCGATTAACCCGTTTTACTCTTCATCGCTTACGAGCGTTTATCCAGGAATGCGCCCAAGCCCTCCTGGCCCTCTGGGGAAACGCGCAGCTGAGCGATACGAACGCAGGTGTCTTCTATCAGTGCGGGTGTGATGTCGCGCCCCGCTATATCCGCAACCAGTTGTTTGGAGGCGCGCACCGCTAGCGGTTTGTTCTGCAGCAGGCTGTCGATGAGGCCCTGCAGCACCGCATCGATTTCCCCGGCTGTGGCGACTGCACTCACCAATCCGATAGTCTGTGCTGCGGTTGCGCTAAAGCGCTCTGCTGTGGCGAAGTAACGCCGCGCTGCACGCTCTCCCATGGCCTTGATGACATAGGGGCTGATGGTAGCGGGAATGAGTCCGATCTTGACCTCCGACAGGCAGAAGCTGGCTTGCTCATCCGCCACCGCCATGTCGCAACAGCTGACCAGCCCCACCGCGCCGCCAAAAGCCGCCCCCTGCACTCGCGCAATGGTGGGCTGGGGGAGCTCATGCAATGCCTTGAGCATTGCCGCCAGTGCCCGCGCATCCTGCAGGTTGTGTTCGTAGTCGTACTCCGCCATGCGCTTCATCCAGGCCAGGTCCGCGCCGGCACTGAAATTTTTTCCTGTGGAAGCCAGCACCACCACCCGTACATCATCCTCGGTGGCGAGCTGGTCAAAGGCCGAGCGCAATGCTGCGACCATCGCATCGTCGAACGCGTTGTGTTTTTCCGGGCGCTGCAGGGTGACGCGAGCGACTCCGTCTGCATCTATGCTGGTGTTTACTGTTGTGTTTACTGTTGTGTTTGCCATAGCTGCTCGCTGCGCTCCCTCACATCCTGAACACGCCAAAGGACGTGTCTTCAACAGGTGCGTTCAAGGATGCGGAAATACAGAGTCCCAGGACTCTGCGGGTGTCCGCCGGATCTATCACCCCGTCGTCCCACAGTCGGGCCGAGGCGTAATAGGGATGCCCCTGTTGCTCGTACAAATCGATGATGGGCTGCTTGAACGCCGCTTCTTCCTCTGTACTCATGTGTTCATTACTGCGCGCCATCTGGTCCTGTTTCACCGTGGCCAGCACACCCGCCGCCTGTTCGCCGCCCATCACCGAGATACGCGCATTGGGCCACATAAACAGGAACCGCGGATCATAAGCCCGCCCGCACATGGCATAGTTGCCGGCACCGAAGGAGCCGCCGATCATGATAGTGAACTTCGGTACTCTGGCGCAGGCCACCGCGTGCACCATTTTTGCACCGTGGCGAGCGATGCCGCCGGCCTCGTATTGTTTGCCCACCATGAAGCCGGTGATGTTCTGCAGGAACACCAGTGGAATCTTGCGCTGGGCGCACAAGCTGACGAAGTGGGCGCCCTTGACTGCGGAATCGCCGAACAGGATGCCGTTATTGGCCACAATGCCCACGGGATAACCGTGGATACGGGCGAAGCCGCAGACCAGCGTTTCACCAAACAGTGCCTTGAATTCATCGAACTCTGAACCATCCACCACCCGCGCGATCACCTCCCGCACATCGTAGGGTTGCTTCGAATCCGCGGGTATCACACCGTAGATATCCTCCACCGGATACAAGGGCTCCACGCTCTCGCGCAAGTCCATACTCGGCGGTTTGACTCTGTTCAAACGGCTTACCGCCCGGCGTACCAGTTCCAGGGCGTGATGATCGTTGTTGGCGTAGTGGTCGGTAACACCGGAGGTGCGGCAGTGAACATCCGCGCCACCCAATTCCTCGGCGGAGACAATTTCACCGGTCGCTGCTTTCACCAGGGGTGGGCCGCCGAGAAAAATAGTGCCCTGGTTTTTCACAATAATGGATTCATCCGCCATGGCCGGCAGGTAAGCGCCGCCGGCGGTGCAGGAGCCCAGTACCGCAGCGATTTGGGGAATGCCCTTGGAGGACATGCGCGCCTGGTTGTAAAAAGCGTGGCCAAAGTGCTCCCGGTCGGGAAATACATCATCCTGCAGGGGTAGAAAGGCGCCCCCGGAGTCCACCAGGTACAGGCAGGGCAGGTGGTTTTCCTCGGCAATGGTCTGGGCGCGGCCCTGTTTCTTCACGGTGAGGGGGTAGTAGGTGCCGCCTTTTACCGTGGCGTCGTTGACGAAAATCATGCACTCCTGGCCGCCCACGCGACCGACACCGGTGATGATGCCGGCACCCGGCACGTCGTCCTCGTACACCTTGTAGGCCGCCAACTGCGATAATTCCAGAAAGGGTGACCCGGGATCGAGTAGCGCGTTGAGCCGCTCCCGCGGTAGCAGCTTGCCACGGGAAATGTGTCGCTCCCGCGCTTTTGCACCGCCGCCCTGGCGCAGGGTGTCTGCCACCTGGCGCAGGTCGTCTACCTGATTCTGCATATGATCCCGGTTATCGGCAAATGCCTGGTCCCGGGTGTTGATGCGTGATTGCAGCACAGCCATGTGAGCTCCTAGGCAGTTGCGTTGAACAGTTCCCGGCCAATGAGCATGCGCCGAATTTCGGAGGTGCCCGCGCCGATTTCATAGAGCTTGGCATCGCGCAGCAGGCGGCCGGCATTGGCGTCGTTGGTATAACCAAAACCACCCAGCGCCTGGATAGCCTGCAGTGCCATTTGCGTGGCCTTTTCCGCCGTATAGAGAATCACGGCGGCGCAGTCCTGACGGGTTTCCTCGCCCCGGTCGCAGGCGCCCGCCACTGCATACAGGTAGGCGCGACAGGCATTGAGGTCAGCGTACATGTCTGCGAGTTTGCCCTGCATCAGTTGGAACTCGCCGATGCTCTGGCCGAATTGCTTGCGGTCATGCAGGTAGGGCAGCACCTCATCCAGGCAGGCCTGCATAATACCCACGGGCCCACCGGACAGTACCGTGCGTTCATAGTCCAGGCCGGACATCAGGATGCGCACTCCATCGCCCTCATTGCGCAGTATGTTTGCTGCCGGCACTTCGCAATCCTCGAACACCAGCTCGCAGGTGTTGGAGCCGCGCATGCCCAGCTTGTCCAGCTTGGGTGAACGTGAGAACCCCGGGGAATCGCGCTCCACGATAAAAGCGGTGATACCCCGCGACCCGGCATCCGCATCGGTTTTCGCGTAGATAATGTAGACGTGGGCGTCGGGGCCGTTGGTGATCCACATCTTGGTGCCGTTTAGCAGGTATTTGTCGCCGACCTTGCGCGCATTCAGTTTCATGCTGACCACATCGGAACCGGCATTGGCTTCGGACATGGCCAGCGCACCCACATGCTCGCCGGAACATAGCTGCGGCAGGTACTTCTCTTTCTGCTGTGCGCTGCCATTTTTGTTTAACTGGTTGAGACACAGGTTGGACATAGCGCCGTATGACAGGCCCACAGACGCTGAGGCCCGGCTGATTTCTTCCATGACCATGGAGTGGGCGAGGTAGCCCATATTGCTGCCGCCGTATTCTTCTTCCACGGTCATGCCCAGCAGGCCCATAGCCCCCAAGGTGCGCCACAGGTCCATGGGAAACTCGTTGTCCTTGTCGATGGCGGCCGCGCGGGGCGCGATCTCTTTCTGGCACATCTGGTATACCGCGTCGCGCAGCATGTCCAGTTCTTCGCCGAGGCCAAAATTGAGGGTGGGGTATCCAGTGTTCATAGCTTTGTCCTGTCAGCCTCGCGCAGCGGAGGGAGTGGTTTTATCAGTGTCCAGGGCCGCTTCGCACAGCTGCTGGATTTCTTGCAGGCCGGTGAGCATTTCGTCGATATCTTTTTTCTGCTGCAGCAATTTGTCGCGGCGCTCGGTAATGGTGCTGATGAGGGCGTGTAACTGCTCCTCATTATTGTGATCGGGGTCGTACAGATCAATGACTTCAGCACTCTCCTGCAGGGTCATACCAATACGCTTGCCCCTGAGGATCAACTTGATGCGCACCCGGTCAGCGGGGGTGTACAAGCGCTTCTGCCCCTCGCGCATGGGGCTGATAAGGCCTTTCTCCTCATAGAACCGGATGGTGCGGGTGGTGATCCCGAATTCCCGGGCCAGTTCCGAGATGCTGTAGGTGCGTTGTGGCACGTTTTGGGTCCCTGAATATCCAGCGGCAAGGGCTTACTATAACCAAAGTTAACGTTAACGTAAACGTTAACTTATAAGCCGCCTGGCCCGAGTGCGTAAAATCTATTGGTCACCGCCTGCGTTGCGCTCCAGGGGTGTGCACTCCCGGGCAATATAAATCACTGGTCAGCCCACCCGACTCGGTGGCTATATTTGCTATCATGCCTCTTTTGCCCAAGCTCGGAGTCACACGATCCATGCCCAAATCAATTCTTCTGCCACTGCTGGCAGATGGTGAGTTTCGTTCGGGCCAGGATTTGGCAGATGCCCTGGGTGTGAGTCGCACGGCGGTATGGAAGCGGGTCAATAAACTCGCCACTGAATCCGGACTGCAGATCGAATCGGTAAAAGGTAAGGGCTATCGCATTCGCGGTGGCGTCGAATTACTGGTCCCTGAACTCATCACTGCGGCCCTGTCCGCCGAGGCCGGCCGGTTAATGGCAGGCTTGCACGTATTGGAGAGTGTTGATTCCACCAATGCCGAGCTTATGCGCCAGGCCCAGGCGGGCCACGCCCCCGGTCTGGTCTGCACGGCGGAACAACAGACCGCAGGTCGCGGGCGCCGGGGGCGGGAATGGATCAGCCCCTTCGGCAGTAACCTATACCTGTCGTTACTGTGGGAGTTCAGCCAGGGCGCCGCCGCGCTGGAAGGTCTCAGCCTGGCAGTTGGCGTCGCTGTATCGCGGGCACTGGAGGCCTGCGCAGTACCTGGCGTGCAGCTGAAGTGGCCCAACGATGTGCTCCACGACGGCGCGAAGCTGGGCGGCATACTGCTGGAAATGACCGGCGATGCGGCCGGTGCCTGCCAGGTGGTGGTTGGTATTGGGCTCAATGTCTCCATGCCCACTGAGGCGGCTGGCGCCATTGATCAGGCCTGGACCGATATCAGTCGCATCAGCGGCGCAGCCCACCCCGGGCGCAACGTCTTGCTGGGAGCG
>CBDTVJ010000194.1:0-7327 GCA_965363655.1 uncultured Halieaceae bacterium
CGCCACACCTGATCAACTATCGGGCCAATCTATGGGCGCTGCAGTCACTCGGTGCGGGCGCCATTGTTGCCATTAATGCTGTAGGCGGGATAACTGAATCCATGCAGACAGGGCGGCTGTTGATACCTGACCAGGTCATCGATTACACCTGGGGGCGCGAGCACACCTTTGATGATGGCCACAGCGGCAGTCTCATGCATATCGACTTCACCGAGCCCTACGAGCGCCAACTGCGCCTGGACTTACTGGCCGCCGCCAGTTCCGCCAGGATTCCCCACGAGCCTTCGGGTGTAATGGGTGTTATGCCGGGGCCGCGCCTGGAAACGGCGGCGGAAATACAGCGTATGGCCCGGGACGGGTGTGATGTCGTCGGTATGACAGGTATGCCGGAAGCGTCCCTGGCGCGGGAACTTGGGCTGCCTTACGTCTCTATTTGTATGGTGGTGAATCCGGCTGCCGGCTTGGGTGACCTGCCACTGACCATCACCATGATGAAAGGGATCCTGGAGCGTGAAGCGGCGGTCGTCAGGCAGTTGTTGCTTGAACTGTTGCGCCATCGACGGCGCGACTGAGCAGGCGCGGATTTTTAGAGGGCTGTCTCGCCGCGGGCCAGTGACTCAAGGTCCTGCGCAGTAAGAGGCGTCAGTTTGACCACCACACCCAGCATTGGATGGTCCAGGTAATGCACTTCGGTGCTGCGCATACGCCGTTTTTGTTGCAACAGGATCGCGTGCCGGAAGGGATAGACAGGGCCCAGTACTTCTGCTTCTTCAGGGCTGGCTTGCTGCCAACTCTCTTCCTGCCATTCTTCCTGCCCCTGCCCCTGCCCCTGTTCGCTGCCGCTTTCTTCCATGCTTATATCGAGTTCGCTCTCCTGCGGTTCTTCTGTGGCGGAAGAGGGTCCCAGGGGAGGTGCCGGCATCTGCCAGCTGCCAGGGAGGTAATCGCCGTTGGTATTCAGCCACAGGTTGGTTTCCAGGTGCAGGTAGCGCGACACGGAAAGTAGGATACTTCCCTGCAGCTCTGGCCATTGCCCAGTGTCACCTGATTGATCCAGTATGATGGGCAGCGCTCGTGATCGTTCCGTGACCGGTTGCAGCCAGGTCTCGTGGAATAAAATTCGATAGCGACCGCTGCGTTGCATGTAGGCGGCTTTGCCGCGAAACTCCTGTTCTGCATTACCCAGTCTCACGAAGGGGGTGGGCAGGGCAGGAAGGACAGGTACAGCGGGGGTTTGCTGCAGTGGATACAGCTCTCCCGCCGCGCTTTGTTGTTCAGGAGCAATCTGGGGGTTGTCCTGGTACTGACTGTCGGGCGCGGCATTCACCTGTCCAGCGTTGCTCAGGAAGTGCGCTGCAGCGGGGTAAACCAAGGCGGGGGTAGGGTCCCATTGCTCGGCGGATTGTCCCCCGGCATGACTGAATACCATCAGTTCTACCCGGTACCAACGATCATCTTTCGCCAGGCTGCAATTCGCTGTTGCCAGCACCACACAGATAAGGCCGCGCAATAAAGAGTGGTTTGTTCGGTCAAGCATGCTTGGCGCCTTCGTTGGCTTCAGTGGCGAATGTGTTCAGCAGTTGCTCCAGGTAGCCCTGTCTTTCGACCAGCCCGGGTAGCTCCTGTTCAAAGCGCAGGCGCGTGGCTCCCGCCAGTTTGTAGGAGCGCGGATCAGACTGCACCAGTGTTACCAGGCTCATGGGATTGACCCGCGTGGTTTCCTTGAAATCGATACTACCACCCTGCGGCCCGGCTTCAATAGTGCGGATGCCGAGGTCCTGCGCCTTGAGACGCAGGCTGGACACCTGGAACAGGTTGTTTACCTGGGGCGGCAGCAGGCCAAAGCGATCTATCATCTCTACCTGCAGGTTTCTCAGCTCGTCATCACTGCTGGCCGCGGCGATTCGCTTGTACAGAATCAGGCGGCTGTTGACGTCGGGCAGGTAATCGTCCGGGATCAGTGCCGGCAGGTGCAGGTTGACCTCTGTGCCCTGGTCCAGCGGAGCGTCGACGTCGGGTATCTCACCGCGGCGCAGGGCAGCGACCGCGCGTTCCAGCATGTCCATGTACATCGAGAAGCCGACACTGTGGATTTGCCCGCTCTGCTCATCACCCAGCAGTTCCCCCGCACCGCGTATTTCCAGGTCGTGAGTGGCCAACAGGTACCCGGCGCCGAGGTCACCGGCCGCTTCGATGGCTTCCAGCCGCTTGCCCGCGTCTGCGGTAATGGCGGAGCGGGGTGGTGTGAGCAGGTAGGCATAGGCCTGGTGATGGGAGCGTCCCACCCGACCGCGCAGTTGATGCAACTGGGCCAGGCCAAACTTGTCAGCCCGTTCGATAATGATGGTGTTGGCGTTGGGTATGTCGATGCCGGTTTCGATAATGGTGGTACACAACAGGATATGATTACGCCGGTGGTAGAAGGCCGACATCACCTGCTCAAGATCTGTTTCGCGCATTTGGCCGTGGGCGACGGCGATACTGAGTTCTGGCAGCAGTTCACGCAGCTTGCGCGCCGTTTCCTCGATAGTCTTTACCTCGTTGTGCAAAAAATACACCTGGCCGCCGCGCAGTGTTTCGCGCAACACCGCTTCCTTGATCAGGGCGATATTGTGCTCGCGTACGAACGTCTTGATAGACAAGCGTCGTGCGGGTGGCGTGGCAATGATAGATAGATCGCGCATCCCCCCAAGGGCCATATTCAGGGTGCGGGGTATGGGCGTGGCGGTCAGGGTCAGGATGTCCACTTCTGAGCGCAGTGCTTTGATAACTTCTTTCTGCTTGACCCCAAAGCGGTGCTCTTCGTCGATAATCAGCAGGCCCAGGTCGGCAAAGCGAAAGTCTTTCTGTAATAACTTGTGGGTGCCGATGAGAATATCGATGTCTCCCGCGGCGGCGCGGCGCGTGACCTCATTCACTTCCTTGGTCGACTTGAAGCGTGACACCACTTCCACCGTGACCGGCCAGTCAGCGAAGCGGTCACTGAATGAATTGTAGTGCTGCTGCGCCAGTAGCGTGGTGGGAACCAGCACCGCAACCTGCTTCTGGTTACGTGTGGCCACAAATGCAGCGCGCAACGCAACCTCTGTCTTGCCAAAGCCAACATCGCCACAGACCAGGCGGTCCATCACCCGAGGGCTGAGCATATCGTCCATTACGGCGGCAATAACGGTTTCCTGGTCGGGTGTTTCCTCGAACGGAAAGGCGGCACAAAACTGTTCATAGCTCATGGCCTCGGATTCGAAGGCGAACCCCTCCCGCGCCTCCCGCCGGGCATAAACCTCCAGTAACTGCGAGGCGATATCGTTGGCTTTTTCACTGGCCTTGCGGCGCGCCTTTTCCCACTGGTCTGAGCCGAGTTTATGTAAGGGGGCGCGCTCGGGGTCGCTGCCGGCATAGCGGCTGATCAGGTGCAGCGATGCCACGGGTACATAGAGGCGTGAACCCTGGGCGTACTCCAGGCTCAGGAACTCGGTTTCCTGCTCATCGACGGCCAGCTTCTGCAGGCCCAGGTAGCGGCCGACACCGTGTTCGAGGTGGACCACAGGCACCCCCTCGCGCAGTTCGTTAAGGTCTTTAAAGGCGTTGGCAATGGCATTTTCATCGGTGCCCTTGCGGCGCCGGCGTTGTGCCACCCGGTTGCCAAATAACTGCGTTTCGCAGATCAGCGTCGGTGCCTCCGGGCCGAAATACAGTCCTCGATCCAGCGGCGCGGTGGCGATGGCGAAAGCAAGTCCTGAGTCGAGGAAACCCTGCCAACTTTCTACTGCGGGAGGGTCCAGGTCATGCTCGCGCAATGATTGCAGCAGTATTTCCCTGCGGCCTGCAGACTCGGCACACAACAGCACCGGCCCCTGGTGCTCGCCCAGAAAGCGAGCCAGGTTATCGGTAGGGGATTCACTGCGCTTGTCACTGGCCAGGCTCGGTGGTTGCTGCACCGGTGTTGCCTGGTGGACCGCCGCATCCGGGTTGTGGCGTAGTTCCAGTACGGCGAACTTGCGCAACTGCTGGTAGAGCTCTTCAACCGGCACAAAACAACGGGCAGGTGGCAGTAAAGGCCGCCTGGGGTCGATGCCGTATTCCTCAAAACGCGTGTTGACCTCCTGCCAGAAGTGTTGGGCCGCGCCGTGGTGATCACCGGTGGTGATCAGGGCGCTATTGTCCGGCAGGTAATCGAATAAGGTCGCGCAATGATCAAAGAACAATGGCAGGTAATACTCACAGCCCCCGGGGCTGCGCCCCGCGCTGACCTCCACATAGGTGGGGCACTGGTCGTGATCCACCTCGAAACTGTCATACCAGTTCATTTGGAAGCGGTGCACTGCTGCGCGCTCCAGCGGGTATTCCCGGGCGGGTAGCAGGTTAATTTCCTCCACCCGGGTAATAGTGCGTTGGGTTTCCGGCTCGAAAGTCCGCAGTGTGTCGATCTCATCATCCAGCAGGTCGATACGGTAGGGAATGTCGCTGCCCATGGGGAAGACATCGAGTAGCGAGCCGCGCTGGGTGAATTCGCCGTGTTCGTAAACCGTTTCTACGTTGACATAGCCATTGCGCTGCAGGTTGCGGCGGAACACGTCCACGTCCAGGCTCTGGCCGGCCTGCAACACCAGGCTGGCGCCGGCGATATACTCGGTGGGTGCCAGGCGGTGCATCAGCGTGGGCATCGGCACGATCAGTATGCCCTGTTGCATGGCCGGCAGCCGGTAGAGGGTGTTCAGGCGCTCGGAAATAATGTCCTGGTGTGGCGAAAAGTTGTCGTAAGGCAGTGTCTCCCAGTCTGGCAGCGCAAGGATTTCGCAGCTGCGATCCAGGTAGAATGGCAACTCGCGCTCCAGCGCCAGGGAGGAACTGGTGTCGGGCGTAATGACCACCAGCAGGCGACCGGGCGTGGCCAGTTCGGCAATGCAGCAGGCGTCGGCACTGCCGCTAAAGGGCCCCAGTGCAGTGCGGGAAGCTGGCTGCTGCGGCCAGGGAGTTTTATCGACCAGCTGACGGAACATAGAGTTTGAATCGCTTTTACGGTGGGCCCGGGGTGTTGGCGCAGGCGGGCCATTATAACGGAGCAGTCGCCGATCGCTAGCGCCAGTGCACCCGCAGACTGTAAAAATGCCGGATACCAACTTGCGCCGTTTTTAACATAAGTTGATAATACGCGCCCCAAGGCCCTCTGGGTTTAAATTAGAAGGTACCAACAGTGAATGATCGCAAGCGTGAACGTCCCGACGACTACTTCAAGGACTGGAAAGAGCGTGAAGCCCTGGCCGAGGGCATGATTCCCCTGGTGGGGAGGCTGTCCCGCGAAAAGAGCGTGAAGTGCTATATCTATGGTAAGCCATTGGTTAACCGCTCTGTGCTGGAGATTATGAAAGACCACCGCTACGTGCGGCAGGTCGAAGGCAATGAATTGTCAGAGTTTGAGACCTTTCCCGTTATCAATCGGCTGGGCCAGCTCGAGCTTGGCTCTGCCCATATTGATGTCGGTAGGCTGGCGGTACGCTACTACGACCAGGGCGCCGGCGAAGGCCTCAGTATTGAAGAGTATGTTGACCAGGAATTGGCTCCGCTGGTAGGTGTTCCAGGCGGCACACTGGACAAGCCGCAGGATGTCGTGCTCTATGGTTTTGGCCGTATCGGCCGCCTGATGGCGCGCATCCTTATCGACAAGACGGACGGTGGGGATTGCCTGCGTTTACGTGCCATCGTGGTACGCAAGGGCAAGGCCGCCAATGACCTGGTCAAGCGGGCCAGCTTGTTGCGCCGCGATTCGGTTCACGGTGCCTTCGACGGCACCATTCGCGTGGATGAAGAGCGTCAGTCCTTTGTTGCCAACGGCAATGAGGTCAAGGTGATCTATGCCGATGCGCCGGATGAAATCGACTACACCGAGTACGGTATTGATAACGCTATCATTATCGATAACACCGGCGTATGGCGTGATGAAGAGGGGCTTTCCCGGCACCTGAAGAGCAAAGGCGCCAGCAAGGTGATCCTGACAGCGCCGGGTAAGGGCAGCGTCAAGAATGTTGTCGCGGGCATCAACAACGATATTATCGAGCCTACCGATACGATAATTTCAGCAGCGTCCTGTACCACCAACGCCATTGCGCCGCCACTGAAGGCGATGGATGATGAATTCGGTATCGTCGCCGGTCACGTTGAAACAGTGCATGCCTACACCAATGACCAGAACCTGATTGACAATTATCATGGCGCTTCCAGGCGTGGGCGCAGCGCGCCGCTGAATATGGTGCTGACCGAGACTGGCGCTGCCACCGCAGTGGGTAAGGTGTTGCCGCAACTGGCGGGTAAATTGACCGGCAACGCCATCCGTGTGCCCACGCCCAACGTGTCGATGGCTATCCTGAACCTGACCCTTAAGCGCGAGACGAGCAAGGAGGAGGTTACCGAATTCATGCGCAACCAGGCGCTGCATTCCCCCTTGCGCAAGCAAATTGACTTCACCGCATCGCCAGAAATAGTATCCAGCGATTTTGTCGGCTCCCGACATGCCTGCGTTTTCGATGCCCAGGCTACCATCGTCAATGGCAAGCAGGCGGTATTGTACTTGTGGTATGACAATGAGTTTGGCTACAGCTGCCAGGTGCATCGTATCCTGGAGCAAATGGCGGGCATCGATTTCGCCGTTTATCCGCCGGCGTAGTCTTCGTGCAATTCCCCGGGGAGAAATCCCCGGGCGTCCCTTGCAGCGCAGGGTATTTTGCTTAACTTGGGTAAAACTTGTTCAAAATCAAAGAACTTCTTCTGCCGAGGTGGCGTTTTGTGGAGCCAATCCGTTATAATGCGCGCGGCTGGGATTCCAGTGGCGGGAAATGCCTGATGATACGGCAGCTTCCAGCGCATTGCCCTGGTGCACAGGCCTCCTGATAGGGGGATCAGGTGCCCAAAAGAGTCTTTAGCCCACTCAACTTAGTTTTGATTCTGTAGGTAGATCGTATGACCAAGATCAAACGGGGCCTGGATATTCCTATTCAAGGTGCCCCCCGGCAAGTTATTGAAGATGCACCCGCAGCGCGCACCGTTGCGCTGGTGGGCTTTGATTATGTGGGCATGAAACCCACCATGGCGGTGCGCGAGGGTGATCGCGTAAAACTGGGCCAGCTGCTGTTTACTGACAAGAAGACCGAAGGCGTGCGCTATACCTCACCCGCCAGTGGTGTGGTAACTGCCATTAATCGCGGGGCCAAGCGGGTATTGCAGTCGGTTGTGGTAGAGGTCGAGGGTGATGAAGCGGAAGCGTTCCACACCTGCACTCCCGATGACCTGCCCGATGCTGCGGCCATCCGCGAGCAGTTGATCGCCAGCGGCC
>CBDTVJ010000195.1:0-7319 GCA_965363655.1 uncultured Halieaceae bacterium
TCCTGCAGTTCGAAAGGATCGTTTTGCAGGTCGAACAGGCGGTCCGCGCCGGGGGCGGTGAACCACAGCTCCTGTGCAGCGTTCAACTGACCGGCGTCATGGAGAGATTGCATCTCTCTGACCATATTGATGTTGTCCCGGAATTTCAGTGGGTGGCTGCCGGCAAGGTCGGGATGCCAGCTGCGAATGTACTTGAATCGACTGTCGCGTACAGCGCGCTGGCGATCGGGTACCTCGTCGATACGATCCCGTGAGGCATAGATATAATTTCGCTGCGGCAGTTCCGGCGAGGAAAAATCCCTGCCTTGCAGATATTCCGGTGGCCTTACGCCAGCCAGTGCCAGAATGGTGGGTGCCAGATCCACGAAACTGATCAGCCGTTGGTCGATCTGGCCCGGCGCGACACCCTTGGGCCGATAGGCCTCGGGCCAGCGTATGATCATGGGAACCTTGATGCCGGAGTCGTACAGTTCGCGCTTGGCCCGTGGCAGTCCGTCGCCGTGGTCAGTGGTCCATATCACAATGGTAGAGTCCGCTAGCCCCTCGTTTTCCAGCTTTTCCAATATCTGCCCAACTTCACGGTCCATGTGGGCAATGTTGTCGTAGTGCCGCGCAATGTCCTGCCGAACGGTGGCAGTGTCCGGGTAGTAGGGCTCAGGAATCACTGAGTCCGGCTTTACCACGCCGGTCTCAACACTTTCCAGTTTCCACCAGCGCATCAATTGCATCAGCAGGTGAATTCGACTCTGGGGCATATTGCCCAGTGGAGTGAACAGGCCTGATTCATGGGTTACCTGGAAATTGATAAGGCCGAAAAAGGGCTGTCCCTGGCGCCTGTTGTGCCATGTTGTGGTGCCGTCCTCGTCCCAGATAGTGAATGGCCCGCTGCCCGCGCGTACCCCGCTGAACTGGTAGTCCAGCTTTTCGTCGGTGAACGTGTAGTAACCGGCGGCGCGCAGCAGTTCCGGGTAGGCTTTCACTGCCACAGGAGGCACGGAATAATACCCCCCCTCCCTGCGGGTGGTGCTGCGCATATGCTGGGTGCCGGTGGAAATCTGGTGGATCCCGAGGATGTGTGCTGCTCGACTGGGCGCGCAGACGCCAGCGGTGGTGAAGGTGTTGGTATACCGCACGCCCTGCTCTGCCAGGGCGTCCAGGTTCGGGGTGACCGCCACCGGGTCGTCAAACGCCCCGACCCGTGAACTCATGTCCTCAGCCATCAGCAGCAGAATGTTGGGTGGGCCCTGGGTGGCAGCCGCCGCAGGCCAGGTCAGTAGTAGCGCGATAGCGATTAACAGATTTTTCACTTGGATGTACCCTGGGAGTATTCGATAAAAATGGGTGAGGTCCAGGCCCTGGGCTCCGCCTCAGAGAGGCAGTTCATGTCCGGCTTGGCATTCTCGCCCACACAGTAGTTGCGCTTTATACACTCCCCTTCAGCATTGTATTCACAGCCGAAGGGGTCGCCTGAAATAAGCAGTTCCGGCGCCTGGATCACGCGGGCGTAGTAGAGCGTGTTGCGCTTGTCTACATCATAGTCGGGATCTTCAAATTCCACCGTGCAGCCAGCCCCCTGGGCAGGGCATTTGAAAACACGCCACTGGTTCTCGACCAGCGGTGCGATGGATTCCTCCGGATTGATCTGGGGGCGGATACGCACTACCTCGATACGGGTGATCGCTTTTCTGCGGTCGGCATCGGGTCGGTAACACTCCCCGCCGCACAGTGATTGCAGGCGCTCCTGGCCCAGGGCTGCCACCGCGTAGTCGGGGCATCCCGCCAGCTGCTCCATGGCGCCCAATGCGTTAATCCGGAAACGGGGCGTGCCGGTCATGGTGATTTCACTGCCCATGGGCGCAGCACCTGATGGCGCATTGAGCAGGTCGAACCACACCAGCATGCGTTCGCCGGAGGTGGCGTAGACGTTGCGGCTGTCCAGTGCATTCCAGATGGCATCCCGATCGCGACCGTTGCTGTGTGCCGCTATCAGTCCTCCGGTGTAATAGAAGCCGCTGGATTCCTTGTCCGCTTTGAGGAGGTCTGTTCTCAGGAATCTCCGGCCCTGGTCTTTGTGGTCGGTATAGAGCAGCCTGTTGCTTTCTTTGTAGCTGCTGCCCGGCCTTGCCTGGTGCCCGTCGCTGGATCCGATAAGTCCTAATTTGGCGCGCCGGGGCTGCCCGGTTTCGTCGAAACCCAGCGCCAGGTTGTACTGGGCGCTCAGGCGGGGCACATACTGCGCACTGGGCTGAAAGGCATTTTGCAACTGGCCACAGCCCTGCCAGTCATCCAGGGTGGTGTCCTTGAGTAATTTGCGCCCCCTGGGAGAGCCGCGCTCCAAAAAACGCTGCACCGTGCTGTCAACGTCACTGTCACAGGCGGCAGATTCTGGATCCTCGCAGCGGCTTCTGGCGATCTTGCCTGCCTGGCGGCAACAGGGGGTAAAGTTGGCCGTCGCCGGTGGACACTCAAGTTGCCCCGAGGGACTTGTTGCGCTGCGCGCAAAGTCATCGAATCGCTCTGAACTGCCGTGTCCCGAGTAGACTTCCAGCAACTTCTGGTAGCGTTCCTCGTGCTCATCCAGCTGGCTGCGGAAATCTCCCGTGAGTGGATTGGTATTGCCCCAGGACAGGCCGTGCGGTATGACCAGGCTGTCCAGGCCCCATTCGTCCAGTTTTCTGAACAGCTCGGTGGGCGTCAGGGCGACCTCCAGGCAATCGGTGGGCAGCTGTGTGGATGGTATTCCTTTTTCACACACGGGAGTATTTTTCGATTCCTCCATGTACCAGCCCAGGTCGGAAGCGTCGAACAGTCCTTCAAGCAGGCCGAGAACGCCCAACAGTAACGGCGGTGTTCTGGTAAATGTATTCTGCTTCCTTGCCGCGATCGGGCGCGCTGGTGTCTGGCCTTCTTCCCAGGTCCTGAAAATAACGTTCTTGTGGCCGTAGTGGCTGGGCACGTTGTCTTTGGAGGCATTGGTCCATTCCCAGCCAAGGAATGACACCATGTCGGGGTGGGATGGGTCGCCTGCCTGTGCGTTGCACGCGCGGATGGTAGATACAGTATCGGACCAGGCTCTGGGGGTCAGCCCTTCAGCGTGATCGTTGATGCTCCAGAAATCCAGTGCAGAGCAATAGCGGGCGAAATCACAGGCGTCGGCGGGGGTGACCACACCGCCGCCTTTGACCAGCGAGGTGCCAAAGAAATACGCGTCAAAGGAGTAACTGGTATGGGTATGGAGGTCGCCAAACAGAATATGGGACTCGTCGGGTCGCGGAACCGGCTTGAAATCGACTGACTGCTGCGGCCTGCTTCCCTGCACTACGGGAAGGGACTGCCAGGGTTGGCCGAACCAACCCTTGCCCACCGCAAAAAGGCAGGCAAGCAGTGCCAGCGTCAGTACCGCTAGCCACAGAATCGCCTTTTTCATTATGGCAGCCTATGCACGGGCCGTAGGCCCCTGAGGCCAACAGGAACCCTTGTGTATTCCGAGGTTTCCAGTTGGTGGTGGTAAGGTTACTGGAAGTAGTAGCCCACGGACAGTGAGTAGGTGCGTGGCGCTTGCCACTGTGTGGCCGGCACCCCCCCCAGGCTGGGGTTAGCCAGCTGAATCTGGCTGGCAATCTCATCGTCCTCGAGGTTTTTAGCGGCCGCTGCAACGTACCAGCTTCCGTCCGCGCTGTTCAATATTATACGAGCATCCGTTTTGTGGTAGCTATCCTGCTGATCCAGGCCTTCGCGGTTGTAGGCAGTGAAGTAGACCTCGTCCGACCAGTAGTAGACCAGGCTGGAGGTCACCGAGCCAATGTCGAAATCCCAGGTATAGGCAGCCAAAAGATTGACGGTGTACTCCGGAGCTCGAGGCAATGTATTCCCGGAAAGATCCTGCAGCCCGGCCGCCCTATCCTGAGGGTCGACATCAGAGTAATCAGTGAATTCAGCATCGGTGTAAGCGAAGGAAGCGCTCAGGTCCAGCCCAGCCATGGGCCGCCCGATCAATTCAAGCTCAATGCCCTTTATCTCCGACTTACCGGCGTTCGTGGTTTCCCTCTGCACTTCGCGGATGGTTGTCAGTTGCATATCCTTGTAATCGTAGTAGTAAGCGCTGATATTGGCTTGCAGCCTGTTGTCAAAGAAACGATTCTTTGAGCCGATTTCCCACGCTGTTATTTTTTCTGGATCGTAGGGCTCAGCCAGAGGTTGTTGCAGGAAACCACCAGACTTGAAACCTGTTGAGACCGAGGCGTATAGCATATTTTCATCAGTTACGAACCAGTCTGTTCCCAACTTCCAGGTAACATCATCCCAGTCGTCTTTCTTTTTGAAACTCACACCGGCTGGAGCAAAGAAGGCTTTGCGGAATACGTCCGCCTTCTTTTTATCTTTGCTGTAGCGCACTCCGGCGGTTGCTTTTAATTCGGGTGTGATGTCGTAGGTCGTCTGGGCAAATGCCCCGAAGGCATCAGAGTTGGTGTTGCTGGAATTGCCGAAATATGCCGGATTTCCCAGGCCCACATCAATGGTTGGTAATATCGTGCTGAACCCTGCGCCTTGGTCGTTTAGCCAGTAGTCCGTATCTGATTCTTCAGTGAGATAGTAGAGCCCCGTTATCCACTGTAACGAACCGCTGCCGGTAGAGCTTAGGTGGAGCTCCTGAGAATACTGCGTGCTGTCCTGATAGTTGTTTTCGTTGGAGATATCGACATCGGAAAAATCGAAGTCACGAATATAGTCCACCTTGTTATCCTGCCAGGCTGAGATGGATTTTAAGGCTACGGAGTCAAAATCCCAGTTCAATAAGAGGGTGAGGCCCTGCCGGCTGTTGTTCCTGTCGGCGACATCGTTATAGCGAATTTTCCAGGGGTCGTCTGGGTTGGGAGTGGCGCTCTCGTAAAATTCATTGGTAGCGGGGGGCGGTACGGGATAATCACCGAGCCCTTTGATGCCAAAGCCTGCGCCATCGCTGCTGCTGTAATTGTAAATTACCCGTGCGTCTAATGACTCGCTTGCCAGGTATGAAAACTGTGCACGTAAGTCCAGCGAATCGACGTCCTGTATGTCGTCTGCTCCGGGAGTGAGGTTTTCGTAGTAGCCATCCCGGTTTTCATATTGTGCGCTAATACGCATAAGCAGCTTATCGTCCGCCAGCGGCATGTTCAACACACCCTGCAGGCGTTGTTGGTCATAGTCTCCAGCCTGGGCCTCAATGTGGCCATTGAGTTCATTTTCAGGTTCCTTGGATATGAGGTTCACAGATCCACCCGTGGCATTCCTGCCGTAGAGAGTGCCCTGGGGACCCCGTAGAACCTCTACTCGCGCGAGGTCGTAGAAAAGTGCGTTGCCGGCGCTGGACCTGGCCTGATACACGCCATCGATGTGGAATGCGACGCCGGGGTCACCGGTGACGGTAGTTTGCTCTGTGCCGATACCGCGAATCGTAATACGCGTGTTGGCCCCGGCTTGTCCAAAATGCATGGCGGGCACCGCTGAAACCAGGCTGGCCATGTCGGTGATTCCCCGTTCATCGAGCATGTCGGAGCTTAGTGCTGTCACCGCCAGCGGGATGTCCTGCACGCTTTCGGAGCGCTTTTGAGCGGTTACTACTACCTCCTCCAGCATCAGTGTTTCCTGTGTCTGTGCCTGGGCGGTGGCATTGCAGCAGAGTGCCAGGGCAACCGCACTCGTTAGGGGAGACCGATTTAGACGCATGATAACCTCTCAATTTTATTGGCTGTTTTAAAATAGGTTGGTCGAAATTATAGCCCTCGCAGCGTCTGGACCACTGTCTATGCCGGTCACGCGTGTTGCAGTTTCGGACAATACGGCTAATTTGTATTTTCAGCTCTACAAGCACCGATTTTAATCTGCTAGGTTACCGATGAATGCTGGCTATCAACCATAAAAAGCAGGAATTTCGCGTCATGCTCACTAGAATTGAAAAGATACTTTTTCCACTTACCATGGCTCTGTGTATCTCAGTTGTCAACTCGGCCAGCGCCGCCGACGGGCGACCGAATATTCTCTTTATCATGTCGGACGACCATGCAACCCGGGCCGTGAGTGCCTACGGGGATGCCCTGGTCGAGACGCCCAATATAGACCGAATTGCGGCTAAGGGCGTCCGCTTCGACCGGGCGTATGTCGGCAATGCCCTGTGCGGGCCGAGTCGTGCGACGACGCTAACTGGCCTGCATAGTCACGGCAATGGCTTTTACAGCAATGAGTGGTCGCCGGACTTCGATGGCCAGCAGCAGACCTTCCCCCACCTGCTGCAGGCGGCGGGCTACCAGACCGCGGTGGTTGGCAAATGGCACCTCTACAGTGATCCTGTGGGCTTCGACCACTGGGAAATTATCAATAATATGTTCGAGCATGGTACCTATTACAACCCCGAGTTTAGAAGCGCCGACGGTATCGAACAGACCACCGGCTACGTGTCTGACCTTGTTACCGACAAGGCGATTGATTGGCTGGACAAGATCGAGGCATCCGAGGGGCCCTTTATGTTGATGTATCACCATAAAACGCCTCATCGCGATTGGATGCCGGGGCCCGAGGAATTAAGAAACTGGGACGAGGAAAGCCGGGTCGAGGAACCGGCGAGCCTGCTGCGTGACCTAAGCCAGCAGACGTCTGGCCGACAAGTGGCCAGGATGACGATATCCGAGTATATGACTGACCAGGACGTTAAACTGAAGCGGGCCAAATACCTCAATGCTGACCAGGCGCAGCTCTGGGAACAGGCTTTTTCTGAGGGAAATAGCGCGTATCGAGCGGCGGAACTGTCCCCGCAGGACAGGGTGCGCTGGAAATACCAGCGCTATATCAAAACCTATATCGCCGCTGTGCAGGGTATGGATCGCCAGGTGGGGCGTATTCTGGATTACCTCGATAAGAAAGGGCTGACTGAAAACACCCTGATCGTATATACGTCGGACCAGGGCTTTTTCCTTGGGGAGAACGGATGGTTCGATAAGCGTTGGATGGATGAGGTGTCATCGAGGGTGCCGCTGCTGATGCAGTGGCATGGGATAATTGAACCGGGTACGGCGACTTCCGCGCTGGTGCAGAATATCGATTACGCGCCGACGTTTTTGGATGCAGCCGGCGTGCAGGCAGAGGCCCCCATGCATGGGGTCAGCCTGTTACCGCTGGTCACTGAAGAATCCGTGGACTGGGACCGCGACCTCTATTACCATTTTTATGAAAATCCGGGGTTTCATGGTGTCGCACGCCACTATGGCGTACGCACGGACCGCTACAAACTCGTCTACTATTACCGCAACGACGAATGGGAGCTTTTCGACCTGCTTGAAGACCCC
>CBDTVJ010000196.1:0-7309 GCA_965363655.1 uncultured Halieaceae bacterium
TCCTGCGCCCGTTCTTCCGGAACGTCAAAGTGCGCTGCACCCTGTACCTTGTCCAGTAGATGTAGGTAATAGGGCAATACTCCCGCGGCAAACAGACTGCTACAGAGGTCAACCTGGGCCTTGGCGCTATCGTTGATGTTGGCCAGTAACACAGCCTGGTTTAATGTGGTGATGCCGGCTTCGCGCAATGCGGACAGGGCGATTCGCATGGAACTGTCGATCTCCCTGGCGTGGTTACAGTGAATCACCATGATTGTCTGTAGGGACTTATGAGTGATTGCTGCAAGTAACTTGTCCGTGATGCGATCGGGAATTACCACTGGCAGTCGGCTGTGAATACGCAGGCGCTTAACGTGGTCGATCTCGGCTATCTCCCTGACCAGGTGACCGAGATAGTCATCCGTGGCGACCAGAGGATCACCGCCGCTGAGGATGACCTCCTCGATGCTCTCATCCCTACGGATGTATTGCAGGGCTTCGAGCCACTGCTGGCGATTGTTCTGATTCTCGCCATAGGGAAAGTGACGCCTGAAGCAGTAGCGGCAATTGACGGCACAGCCGCCGCTAACAACCAGTAAGACGCGGCCGTGGTACTTGTGGATTATTCCCGGGTGCGGGTTGCTTGGCCCGGTTTCACCCACCGGGTCACGAACCCACCCGGGGGTTTCAACCAGTTCGCGTTCGCTGGCCAGCACTTGCAGTAATAAAGGATCATGAGGGTCTCCGGCCCGCATTCTCTGTACGAAACTACGCGGTACCTTGAGCGGAAAATCATCGCGGGCCCCCTGGGCCAACCCCACTTCCTCAGGAAGTAGTCCGAGAATACCCAGCAGCTCTGACTGGGACGAGATGACGTTGCGCAGTTGGTGCTGCCAGTCTTCATTACTGGAAGCAAGTTGACTTGGAAGTGGCACGAGAACCTCGGCTTAAATCATCAAAAGAGGTCGCCATTCTAGCAATGTATCACTCGCTCGTCTGATTTGTGCCAGTGGCCAGCTTGCCAGGCATGCTTTGGAGGCATGACACCTAAGGGTTAGAACTTCGCCAAAGGCCTTGTACCATCCTTCGATCTGCTGAGATACTCGGTTTTTTGGTTTCTATGGCTATTCTATGGATACTGACACGAAGGCAATCAAGGACTGGCTGCAGCAGCACCAGATCTCCGAAGTGGAGTGTCTGGTACCTGACATCACGGGCAATGCCCGCGGCAAGTTCATACCCGCTCACCAGTTCCTGTCCCGCGGGGAGCCTCGTATACCCGAGAGTATTTTGGCCCAGTCCGTTACCGGGGAGTATTCGGACGACCACTGGTCTTTTGTCGAGCCAACGGATGCGGATATGCTCCTCAAGCCGGATGCTGCCACCATTCGGGTGGTGCCCTGGGCGCGAGAGCCCACCGCACAGATAATCCACGATTGTTATACGCGGCAGGGGGATCCGCATCCCCTGTCTACCAGGAATGTATTACGTAAGGTCCTGGCTCTGTATGAAAAAGAGGGCTTGCGTCCGGTAGTTGCACCGGAGGTGGAGTTCTTCCTGGTGCGCAGGAACACGGATCCCGATACCGAGCTTTCGCCACCGGAGGGCCGTTCCGGGCGCTCCGAATCTTCGCGCCTGTCCTACAGCATGGATGCGGTGACGGAGTTCGAGGACTTTGTGGAAGACATGTATGGGTACGCCGAGCAGCAGGAGCTTAAGGTTGATACCTTGATCCATGAAAATGGCGCCGCCCAGATGGAGGTTAACTTTGCACACGGTGATGCCATGGATCTGGCCGACCAGGTGTTCATTTTCAAACGCACTGTACGGGAAACCGCCCATAAACACGGTATCTACGCCACCTTTATGGCTAAACCCATGCAGGACGAATGTGGTAGTGCCCTACATATTCACCAGAGCATTGTGCGCTCGGATTCAGGAGAGAATATCTTCTGCGACAGTGATGGAAATTTTACCGATGTCTTTATGTCCTATATTGCCGGCCTGCAACACTACACGCCGGAACTGATAAGCCTGTACGCACCCAACGTGAATTCCTATCGGCGCCTGGCGCCGGATTTCTCTGCGCCAATTAATCTCAACTGGGGGATTGATAATCGCACCGCGGCCTTTCGAGTTCCCCGCAGCGACCCGGCAGCCACGCGAATTGAAAATCGTTTCCCCGGGGCTGATGTCAATCCGTACCTGGCGATTGCAGCGTCTCTGGCCAGTGGTTACCTGGGTATGCAGCGCCAGCTCAAGTCCACCGAGCCTCACCAGGGTACGGCCAATGAAGACAGTGTTGCAGTGGCCCGCTCTCTGGAGGAAGGCCTGCGACACCTGCAGGAGTCGCAGGAGGTTCGCGATATTTTTGGAGAGCTTTTCCTGCGTGCCTACACAGCGGTCAAGCTTGATGAGTTTGAAGAGTTCAACCGCGTTATCAGTTCCTGGGAACGGGAACATCTTCTGCTACAGGTATGAATAGGGATTTAGAGTGACAGTGGAGCGCAGCAGTTTCTTGACGAGTGACCGTGGCCAACTCGTGTTCACCGCTGTTAAATATCTCGTATATCTTTTACTTAGCTACAACGTTTTCCTTTTCCTCGACGAAGAGTTGCTGGCACTGGAGCATACCTTTGTCGATGGCTTTGAGCCCGGCGAGCTCATCCAGGCGTTTTCTGCGACGATTGATACCGCGGCCTGGGTGGTGCTGCTGATCCTGTTTGAGCTGGAGACTTCCCTACTTGATGACAGGTTTATCAAGGGCTGGGTGAAGTGGGCCCTCCACGGGGTTCGTGGTATTTGCTACGTGGCTATTGTCTATGCTTTCACCGGCTATTGTGCGGAGCTTGTCACCCTCAACCTGGTCAGCGCGATGGATGTGTTAAACGCATGCTCCCTGGTAGATCAGGAATTCTCCCTGCTGTTGGATCTCGATGAGTATGTTGCCCTTGATGCAGTGAATTGTGCCGGTGTAGGTACTGATATCTATCGTCTCATCGGTTTTGACATCGTTGCCGATGGTGACACGCTAGCCGCAGCCAGGTGGCTCGCCTGGACTGATGTGATCAACGCGGCCACGTGGATTCTGGTGTGTGTCGTGCTGGAAGTGGAAGTACGCCTGCAATTGCGGGGTGATTTGTCCGACCGGAGAATGGGCTTCAGCAAATTCGTCAAGTATGTGCTCTATGGGATACTATTCGTCGCCGCCGCCTATTGGGGTTATGCCGGCGACTTCCTGGGTTTTTGGGATGCCGCATTGTGGCTGTTCGCCTTTATTTTTATTGAGTTAAACGTGTTCGAGTGGCAGCAAGAAACTACCAGAGCTGCAGCAGCGGAAGTGACCGGGAGTTAGGATGTTCAGTTCCGATGAGTTGTGCAGCCTGCGCTGGGACCCTGTGAGTAGGGCGGTGGAGGTAATTGACCAGACCTTGTTGCCGCATACTCTGCGTTGGTGTCACCTGGATTCCCTGCACGCATTTTGTCATGCCATCAGTAGTATGCAGGTTCGTGGTGCCCCGCTGATTGGCATCACCGCCGCGTTTGGCCTGGCTCGCGCACTGGCCGAAGATGCATCGACAGAGTCCCTGGAGCGGGCCAGCGCGGCTCTCCTTGCCACCCGCCCGACGGCGGTCAATTTGCGTTGGGCCCTGCAGCAGGTGGATACCGCTGTGCGTTCTCTGGAGCCCGCCCAACGTGCCGCCGCGGCCCTGGAAAAAGCCCGCGCCTTGCGCCAGGAAGATATCGCCAACTGCGAGAGAATCGGCAGTAATGGCTTGCCGCTATTAAGTGAGTTGGGGAATGGCGGTCAACTGAATGTCATGACGCACTGCAATGCCGGTTGGTTGGCCACAGTGCAGTGGGGTACAGCGCTGGCGCCGGTGTATAAGGCTCATGCCAGCGGCATTGCCGTACATGTCTGGGTATCCGAGACACGCCCGCGCAACCAGGGCACTAACCTGACGGCCTGGGAGTTGCAGCGGGCAGGCGTCCCCTGCACTGTGGTCGCCGATAACAGTTGTGGCCAGTTGATGCGGCAGGGGCGCGTGGATTGTGTCATCGTCGGCAGTGACCGTACGGCGGCCAATGGTGATGTGTGTAACAAGGTTGGCACTTATCTCAAGGCGTTGGCAGCGAAGGCCAATGGCATTCCGTTTTATGTGGCGCTGCCGGAGTCAACCATCGACTGGTCCTGCCCCGGGGGGGAACAAATCCCGATCGAGGAGCGGGACGCGTCTGAAGTGTTGACCATAGCCGGCCTTGATGCCGCCGGTGATCTACGCGAAGTTAACCTGGCCGCGAAGGACACCAGCGCCGTGAATCCAGCTTTCGACGTAACGCCTGCTGACCTGGTCACTGCCCTGGTCACGGAGCACGGTAGTTTTGAAACCACCGCTGAAGGTATGGCGCGACTGCGCAATACGGTTTTGGCCTAGATATCCTCGTCCAGGCCGATATGGTCAATTCGAGGATACTCGCGCCACTTGAAGTTCTGCTGGTGGTCACAAATGAGACAGCGGTGTTCAATGTCACCGGTTTTGGGATCCATTTCACCCGAGCGTGACATCATGCCCTGGCCGCAGGCGTCACAGACGTAGTTGACCTCCACGGGCTTTACTTCACGTTTTACTTCTGCCATTTCCTTGGGTCTCCGCAGTGTGTTCAGGATCTATGCTATCGCGACAAACGTTACTTCTGAAGTCTCAATAGCGGGTTCCCGGATGATGCCGCGCAGCCAACTGCCGCCGTCAGCCACCTGTAAAATTTCGCCAACGCCCCCGGGGTGGTGGATCTCCACGCTAAATTCTCCCTCGTCCAGGGCTGCGACCGGCGGTTTCTCCATGGCTGCCAGAGCGTTGAAGTTGGCGTGGGCGTCGAATGCGAAGGTTTCGTTTAATGTGATCTCGTTTCCGGTGCGTGGGCACAGTGCCTGGTCGAGTTGCAGTATATGCATTGCCGCTTGCGGGTCCGCAGCGTGGGACAGGTGGTGTTGCTCCAGGACTGTGGCGATGGTCTGGTATACAAGTTCGCTGTTAGCGATGGCCGCGAGGTAGATCTGGTCACGTCCCTCGTAAACCGACATGCGGTCCTGCAGCTTGAGATTTTCCAGCTCGGGGGCTAGAACCGACATCAATGCGCGCAGGATATCCCTGAACATGGGGGAGACTGGTACTTCGCCGCGCAGTGCAAGCAGGCGGGTGGTCAGGGGCATGATGTGCCCGTGTACGAGCAGGATATGAGCGCTGATCAGGAAGTACCCCTCTTCGCCCTCGTCGCGGTCGAAACTGTGGCACCCTACGACATACTCTCCTTTGGCCTTACCGTAGCCTGCTACCGGTATGGCTTCGATCTGGTATTCCTCACGTCGCCGGTAAAATTCTGTTCCCGGCAGCAATGTATAGCCGAAGATATTGATGTTGGGGAAGGTGGCGAGCAGCTCGTCCAGATTGTGTTCAAATTCTGCCAGGGTGTCACCGGGTAGCCCCCAGATCAGCTCAGCGGCTATGGGCACGCCCTGCTCGGACATACTCTTGGCGATTGGTTTGTACTCATTGGAACTCATATTGTCCCGGTTACTCAGGCGCAGTGCCTCCGGGGTGAGTGTCTGCAGGGCCAACTGATAGTGGGGCAATAATTGTTTGCCGTGCAGCAGCAGCGCGATTTCCTGCACCTGCCGACTGTGTTTCTTTGACCAGGAGGTAGCGAAGGACACCGGCAGCCCGGTTTTCTCCTTCAGTTCCAGCAGGATTCTGGTTTTGTCCAGGTCCTGTTTGAGCGCGCCGAAGTTGGAGTCCGCCAGCCAGATGTCCTTGATCCCGGCCGCCACGATCTTTTCCCAATCCCCGCGTATCCGTTCCAGGGACCACTGGTACATCTTGCTGCCGATGGCTCCGGTCCCCCACTCGCAAAACGCGCATTTGAAGGGGCAGCCGCGGCTGGTTTCGTAGGCGATGGAATGGTATTTGGGTTGGCCGTGCTCGTCGGTGAGCTCCAGCACATCCAGCCCAGAGGGGAACAGATCCAGCTCCTTGCAGCGAGCTCTGGAGGGGGTTGTGACAATATCACCTCCCTCCAGGTAAGCCAGGCCGTGGATGTTGCCCCAGCCAGTTGGGTTGGCACAATCCAGGAATTCCTGCAGGCTGACCTCCGCCTCTCCCAGAAAAATCACGTCGATGGGGTCAATGCCCAGGTAGTCTTCAGCCTGCTGTACGTGGGGCCCACCCGCCAGTATCAGGAGTTCTGGCAACAGGGCTTTAAGCTCAGCCGCCAATGCCAGGAATTCCGCCGCATTCCAGGTGTAAAAACTGAAGCCGACCAGAGGCTGCAGGCCTTCCTTTACGGCCCGGGCCGCAACAGGAAGTTGTTCCTCGCGCCAGATAGCCAACCAGGGGGCAATATCATCCGCTCCCTGGAAATGGACCAGCTCAATGTCTGTGCTGGATGCGCTTGCACCATAACAGCGAAAGTAGGCACTCAGGGCGGCGGTGGTTGTGGGTGGCGCCTGGAACTCATCCGAGTCCATGCTCAGCAGCCATACTGGACGATGCAAGGGTTTTGGCTCCGTTACAGGGTGAAAAAGGCAATGTATAGGATTCGCGCCCATTTTCACATACTTTGCTGTGCCGCTATGGCCAGTTTTTTATACTGGATGTCGCCTGGGAAGGGTGCCGGGAGCAGCTGAGGCGGGGGTGGATTCGGGATGGGACGCGAAAAGGCCTTGGCAACGGGCCTTCAGTAGTCATCCAGCTCTAAATCGTAGTCACCCAGTTCATCGCGTAAGCGTTTTTCTTCCAGTCGTCGCTCCGCCTGTCGTCGTTTTTGCACCAGACGTTGCTTTTCGGAAGAAACCGGCGCCAGTTCGGATAACGCTTCGTCAGGCATGTCCCCGAGTATTGGTTCGAAGAGATCTTCCAGCGGTTCAGGCGTTGCGGGTTCCTGATTTCGTTCTCTCATAAATCACCTCCCGATGACTTAATAAAGGACAGCAAATGGCTTAGGATCGGTTGCCACTATCAACTGCCACTACTAGGGAGTAAATCAAAAATATTTTGAGCAGACTATATGAAATAGTACTGTCAGTTTTACGCATATTCCGGCGGATGGTTGATAGGCGACCCGCTGCCATCCCTGGCTCTCCCTGCGCTCTATATTACTTCCCTGTAACCACCATCCATGGTGCTGAGTAGTCGCGCGCGGGCCGCCTGAAATTAATAAAGCAAATATGATGCCAATTATCAGGGGCGCGGTAACAGCGGGCTCCCCTGCGCAATTACCGGGGTATTTGGCTGTCCAGCCCTGTCCGGACATGTCCGGACAGGGCTGGACAGCC
>CBDTVJ010000197.1:0-7268 GCA_965363655.1 uncultured Halieaceae bacterium
GTGAAGTTGCGCCGTAAATGGCTAGCAGTGGGCACTGTAGGGCAGCTGCGATATGCATAAGCCCCGAGTCATTACTGATCACAGCTGTAGATCGGGATAGCAGGTCCACTACCTCGGCCAATGAGGTGCGGCCCGCCAGGTCATGGCAATGGGTATGACCGCCACTGTCACGCTTTATCTGCGCACAAATGTCCCGGTCATTGGCCGAGCCACACAGGGCAAGCTGCCACCCGCGCGACAGATAATCCCGGGCCACTTGCGCGTAATACTCTGCCGGCCAGCACTTGGCAGCACCGAATTCCGCCCCGGGACACAGCGCCAGTATTGGCATGTCCGCATCAAGGCCAGCGCGATGCGCGGTTGCCAGAGCATCCGCGGGAACTACCGACAGAGCTGGCCCGGGTAATGTGGTCGGTATTGCCGCAGAGGGCTGCTGCCCCAGCGCCAGAAAGCGCTGGGCCATCAACGGCAGGACTTCCGGGTCCAGTACACGAAGGTCATTCAGCAGGCCGTAACGCATCTCCCCACGCCAGCCAGTGCGCCGGGGGATACGGGCGAAAAAGGGCAGCAGCGCTGACTTCAGGGAATTGGGCAGCACGATAGCCTGGTCGTAGTGCTCACTGCGCAGCTCATGTCCCAGACGCCGGCGCTGGCCGAATCCGAACTCACCGTGGCCCAGTGGCATTACAATGGCGCGCCTCACCTCGGGCATACGCTGCAGCAGCGGGCCACTCCAGGCGGGCGCCAGCACATCGATGGCGACGCCCGGACGAGTAGTTTGCAAATAGCGATAGAGTACCTGGGACATTACCATGTCACCGACCCAGGACGGGCCGACAACAAGGATCCTGGTAGCGGGCTCAGTCATAGCGGAGGACGGCCAAATGCGTCCGCTGCTGGTCCTGTCTCACTGCAAGCGGGACAGGACATGCTGTGCTTAGGCCACTGGCTCCAGCCACTGGCTGTTCTCACTGCGATTACCGCGCACCGTATCGAAATACATGGTCTGCAGTTTCTCGGTCAATGGGCCGCGGCGGCCGTTGCCGATGGTGCGCCCGTCCAGTTCACGAATAGGAACAACCTCGGCCGCTGTGCCGGTGAAGAAGGCCTCATCGGCCACGTAGACTTCATCCCGCGTAATGCGTTTCTCGCGGATGGTGTAACCAAGCTCCTCCGCCAGGGTAAAAATAGTGGCCCGGGTAATGCCATCCAGGCAGGATGTCAGCTCCGGCGTAACAATCTGGTTATTACGGATGATAAAAACGTTCTCACCACTGCCCTCAGCAACATATCCCTCATTGTCCAGCAGCAGCGCCTCTTCGGCACCACTGTCCAGCGCCTCACGCAGGGCCAGCATGGAATTGATGTAATTGCCGTTCGCCTTGGCCTTGCACATGGAAATGTTCACGTGATGGCGGGTGAAAGATGAGGTCCGTACCTTGATACCACGGTCCCGGGCCTCGGGGTCCATATAGGAGGGCCATTCCCAGGCGGCAATCATCACGTGTGTCCGCAGGTTGTCGGCGCGCAGGCCCATACCTTCAGAACCATAGAAACACATGGGACGCAGGTAGCCCTCTTCCAGGCCATTTTCACGCACCACGTCTTTCTGCGCCTGATTCAGGGTGTCCTTATCAAAAGGCATGGGCATACCCAGGATGTGGGCTGAATTGAACAGGCGACCGGTGTGGTCCTTCAGGCGGAAAATGCAGGGGCCCCGGTCTGGTGTCTGGTAAGCGCGCACGCCTTCAAAAACGCCCAGGCCATAATGAAGAGTGTGCGTCAGCACATGCACCTTGGCCTCGCGCCAGGGAACCATCTCTCCATCCATCCAGATTAGACCATCGCGATCGGCCAGATTCATCACATCACTCCTGTTCATTGTTCCGTTGTGTCGTTCATATAGGGCGCAAATAATTGCTGCCACTTGGCTTGGACGGCCTCTCGGGCGTCAACAAAACTGTCAGCCGGGACAAGACCCGACTGTTGTTGCAAGGAAAGTTGGTGGGCAGCGGACCGGTAGGCGAGATACGCCCCGGTGAGTGCCTCGCACTCCTGCTGCTCGAAAAAGCCTTCCCGGCCCAGGGTCTCGAGAATGCGTACATTATCGGACCAGCGCGCCAATTGTGGCTCGCGATGGGACCATGCCAAGACCGCGTATTGCACCATAAATTCGATATCTACGATACCTCCGCTGCCCTGTTTTAGGTGAAATTCCCCTTCTTTAGCTTCTCCGTGTGGTAGTAAGTGCTTACGCATTCTGTCGCGCATGGCCATGACTTCCCGCGCCAGCGCGGCCTCTTCCCGCGGCTGGCACAAAATATCCCCGCGCACCGCCTCGAGTTGCGCAGCCACTTCAGGGTCGCCCGCTACAAACCGCGCCCGCACCAGCGCCTGGTGCTCCCAGGTCCATGCCGTGTCCTGCTGGTAGCCGCGAAAACCCTGCGCACTGCTGACCAGCATGCCGGACTCCCCGGACGGCCGCAGCCGCATATCCACTTCGTACAGCTGGCCCATCGCCATGCGGGTTTCAATAATATGGATCATGCGCTGACCCAGCCGCGTATAGAAAACCACATTGTCGATGCTGCGCTCACCGTCGGTGCTGCCGCTACCGGCAGCGTCATAAATGAACACCAGATCGAGGTCAGAGCCATAGCCCAACTCTATGCCACCGAGCTTGCCATAGGCGAAAACGGCAAAGCCCTTGCCACTGCTATCCCGTTGCGGCTCTCCATATTTTTTCACCAGATCGGCCCAGGCCACACTTAACACCTGTTCCAGAATGACTTCAGCAATCCAGGTCAACTTGTCGCTCACCTGCATCAGGGGCAGTCGGCCGGCCAGCTCACTGGCAGCCACCCGCAAAACATGGGAGGCCTTGAAGTAACGCAGGGCGTCCATCTGCGCTTCCAGGTCATCGGTTGCCAGGCGAGCCACCTGCTGGCGCAACTCATCCTGCAGCAAACCCTTGTCCGGGGCGGTATACAGGCTGGCGCGGTCCAGCAGCTCATCCAGTAGCACCGGATTGCGCGTCAGCTGTGCTGAAATCCACGGGCTGGCAGCACACAGGGCTACCAGCTCCGCCAGTGCCGGAAGATTTTCCAACAGCAATACCAGGTATGCACTGCGACGCACGACGGCCAGCACCAGGGGCAACAGTCGCTGCAGGGCCAGGTCTGGCTCTTTTACCTCGGCGCAGGCGCGCAACAACTGGGGCATAAATTGTTCCAGGCGCTGCCGACCTTCGGCCTGCAAGGTCATCACCCGGGAGTTTTGCTGGAGTTCGAGCAGAGCCTGCAGGGAATCCTGTGCGTGCTGGTAACCCAGGGCTGCTAGCGTCCCGGCGTCGAGGTCTTCGCCCCAGGGCACCTCCGCGTCCTCTTCGCTAGCGTCATTTTCGTCTTCAGGGGCAGCGATCAAATCACCGAAATGGCCCGCTACCCGAGTGCGGTGTTCGTCCAGGGCCGCCAGAAAATCGTCCCAGTGGGCGCAGCCCATAACCGTAGCCAATGCCTGTCGCGGCAGACCCTCGGTGGGGAGTTGCTGTGTTTGCTTGTCCTGGTAACCCTGTATGCCGTGTTCCACATCGCGCAGAAACAAATAGGCGGCGCGCAATTCCGCCACTACCTGCTCCGGCAGACACCCCAGGACAACACACTCCTGCAGAACCTGCAGCAACTCGCGCTGCTGTAAGCCAATATCGCGCCCACCGCGAATCAACTGGAAGCACTGGGCAATAAACTCTATCTCGCGAATACCGCCGTGGCCCAGCTTCACGTTGTCCTGCAAGCCCCGACGACGTACTTCGGTGCTGATCATCTGCTTCATACCGCGCAAGCTTTCGATAACGCCGTAATCCACATAGCGACGAAATACAAAGGGCCGCAGGGCGGCCATCAGCACTCGCGCATGCTCCGCATCCCCGGTGACGGGCCGCGCCTTGATCAGGGCATAGCGCTCCCAGTCCCGCCCCTGATCCTGGTAATACTCCTCCAGTGCATCAAAGTTGTGGACCAGCGCACCGCTCTCACCGTAGGGACGTAAACGCATATCAACACGAAACACAAAACCTTCTGCCGTCACCTGGTCCAGGGCGTTGATCAGGGCCTGGCCGAGCTTGGTGAAAAACTCCTCGTTACTGACAGGCCGCTTGTCACTGTCAGTTTCCCCGGCTTCCGGGTAGACGAAGATGAGGTCAATATCAGAGGAGACATTGAGCTCCCTGGCGCCCAGCTTGCCCATAGCCAGCACAATTAACTGCTGGGCCCGATTGCTGTCGCGTCCCCGGGGCACGCCGAAGCGCTGTTCCAGGGCGGCCTGTGAATAGGCCAGCGCCTCTGCGATACAGGCCTCGGCCAGCAGTGAGGTATCGCGTACGGTCTCCAGCGTATCGGCCAATCGACAAAAATCCCGCCACACAATTCGCAGCATATGCCGCTGGCGATAAACCCTTAAAACAGCTGATAGCTCGGCACTTTCTTCTTGCAACAGGCGGTGGAGCTCATTGCGAAAACGCTCTTCCGGCAGGCTTGCCTGCAAATCCCCACTAGTGGCCAAATCCAGTAACAATTGCGGTTTGCGCCGCGCAAGGTCTGCGACAAAAGGGCTGCAGCCCAGCACACGGTCCAGCTGCATGGCCAGTGGCCCAGCGGAAAAAGCCCCTGTCAGCGCGCCGGCCAATTCATCGCCGGCACGCTCCACCACCTGTTGCCAGGCGTTTTGGGCCTCACCCGCCAGTGATTCCGGCAGGTCTGTGCTGAGTAGATTCATGTGTGCCTCACCAGAATATAAAGTTGGCCAGGGCTCAGAATTCAACCAGGGGAGCGACCCGCATAACTTCCACAATGGTGGTCTCTCCGCGCGCCACCCGGGCCGCGCCACTGAGGCGCAATGTGCGCATGCCCTCACCCATAGCGACTTCACGAACCTTGGCGGCATCCAGCTGCGGTGTGACCAGGGCCTGCACCGCCGGGGTGTTGACCAGCACCTCGTAGATGCCCTGTCGCCCGACATAGCCGGTTTCCCGGCACTGGGGGCAACCTACGGGCCGCGCCATCTGAGCCGGTAGTTCCAGTTTCCATGGATGGGTCAGCTGCCGCCAGGCGTCAACATCCAGCTCTTCACTGGTTTTGCAATCCGGACACAGAATACGCACCAGGCGCTGGGACATGACCCCGCGTACGGTCGCCTTGATCAGGTAAGCAGGCACCCCCAGCTCCAGCAGGCGCGAAATGGCGCTGGGCGAGTCATTGGTGTGCAGCGTGGAAAGCACCAGGTGCCCGGTTAATGCTGCCTGGATAGCCATATTGGCAGTTTCGAGGTCGCGAATCTCTCCCACCATAATGATATCCGGGTCCTGCCTCATCAGGGCGCGCACGCCGGAGGAAAAATCGAGGTTGATGCTGTGGTTTACCTGCATCTGGTTGAAGGCTTCCTCCACCATCTCTATCGGATCCTCGATGGTGCAGACGTTGACCTCCGGCTTGGCCAGCTGGCGCAGCGTGGAGTAAAGGGTGGTGGTTTTACCTGACCCGGTGGGGCCTGTCACCAGCACAATACCGTGACCGGACTCGGTCATATCATGCCAGTGCGCAAGATCTGCATCAGCCAGGCCCAACTGCTCAAAGCTGCGCTGCAGTACATCCGGATCAAAAATTCGCATGACCAACTTTTCGCCGAAGGCAGTGGGCAATGTAGCCAGGCGCAGCTCCACCTCGTTGCCCTGCGGGGTCCGGGTTTTTAGACGGCCATCCTGGGGGCGACGTTTTTCCGCAACGTCCATGCGACCCAGTATCTTGACCCTGCTGCTGACAGCGGCGCAGACCTGCGCCGGCAGTTCGTACACGGTGTGCAATACCCCGTCGATACGAAAACGAACCTTGCCCGACTCACGCCGAGGTTCCAGGTGTATGTCGCTGGCACGCTGCTCAAAGGCATACTGCAGCAGCCAGTCGACAATGCTGACGACGTGTTGGTCATTGGCATCGAGTTCATTGCTGGAGCCCAGCTCCAGCATCTGTTCCAGGTTGCCCAGTCCGACGGCGCTGGCGGGACGGTCGGCGGAATGAGCGCCGCGCACCGATACCGCCATGGTGTAGAACTCGGCGGTGTGACGTGCGATTTCCCGAGGATCAGCCAACACCCGCCTTATGGGCTTGCGTAACACATGCTCAAGGTTCTTCTCCCAGGAATGGATGTGCGGCTCACTACTGGCGATAACGACATCATCGTCATTGACCTCCACTGCCAGTATGCAATGGCGCTCGGCAAACCCCTGGGACATTACATCGGCCACCTCGGTCACATTGATCTTCAAGGGATCAATCCGATAGGCCTCCTGTCCCGTCCTGCTTCCCAGCCACTGCAGCAGTAGCTCCATCGTCAGGCGCTTACCGGGAGCAGCGGCATCCGGCAGGCGCTGCTCTGCCAGAAAAACCAGGGGGTGCATGCCCAGTTTTGAAGACAGGCTGATCCGCGCCAGGTCCTCATCCCGCAGGCGACCATCCTCCTTTAAATCCTGCGCGAGAGTGGGCAGGCTGAGGCGGTGCTCCATGAGCTGATTGGCGAAATTGCTTGTCATTATTTTATCCGGGGCCTGTGCAATGACACTCTAGTATGGCAGTGAATGCTAACACAGTGCGGGTGAGAGAATGTCTAAATTCCATTGCTCCCGATCATTCCAAACAATGGTCGCCAGGTTCACCATTGAGGCTTGATTACATTTTTATGACAAGCGCGGTCGTTGGTCTTACACTGGCGCCGAGCTGATTAACCGGAGTGCATTTTATGGCATCGCGCAACCCACTGGGCAACCTGTTTGGAAGATCACCCATCCGCCCCATTCAGGAACATATGCAGATGGCAGACCAGGCAGCCCAGCTGCTACCAAGCCTGTTCCGGGCGACAGCTGCTGAGGACTGGGACAAGGCCAGCGAGGTCCACAAGGAAATACTCGCTGCGGAAAAAGCCGCCGACAAGATGAAAAGGTCTGTTCGCCGGCACTTGCCCAAAAGCCTGTTCCTGCCGGTGCCGCGATCTGACCTGTTGGCCCTGGTGGGCATCCAGGACAACGTCGCCAATACGGCCAAGGATGTCGCCGTGCTAGTCATTGGCCGCAAAATGCGCTTCCCGGAAAAGATGCAGGAAGCGGTGATGGCTTTCACCGAGGCCTGCGTCGCCACCTCCCACCAGGCCCTGTTGTCCATCCAGGAGTTGGACGAGCTGCTGGAAGTGGGCTTTTCCGGTCGCGAAGTCAAACGCGTGGA
>CBDTVJ010000198.1:0-7263 GCA_965363655.1 uncultured Halieaceae bacterium
AAACTGGTTGCCGTATTCGGGGAGGGCGAGGATAAGGAGGTGCCCCCGGATGAGAGCGAGACCGTGCAGTCGGATTTCCTGAAAATCCTGGACGATTACCTGCAGTGGGTACCGCAACGCTATGACTTTGACATCAAGGTCACTATCGATGAACTGATGGCCAATGAGGATTTCCTCGGCGCGGCTGACCTGCACGCCATTATCGGCCATGAGAATCTGGAACTCGGAAAATTGAAGCTCACCCTGCCCGGCGGCGATGTCGACCTGAACTACACCATGAATCACTTTGGGGATGAGATACACTCAAAGCTTGATGCACAGATTGAGCATTTCGAGGTGGGTGGCCTGTTACAAACCCTGGACCCCGAGAGTAATGCCAGCGGGCTGCTCTATGTCGACACCAGGCTTGACTCCGTGGCGCCCACCACCCGGGAGCTGCCCCAGGCACTGCAGGGTCATTTTGACCTGGCCTTGTTTCCTGAGAATCTCAGCGCCAATGTACTGGACCTGTGGGCTACCAACCTGATTTTCGCGCTGATGCCCAGAGGGGAGGGTGACCGTGAAGATATCAACTGCCTGGTAGCCACGTTTGAAGTCGAGGACGGTGTGATGCAAAGCCAGACCATCATGCTGGACTCAAACGATGTCATTGTCCGGGGCAAAGGCAGTATCGACCTGGGCCAGCGTGAACTGGATATTATTATCGCGCCGCAGGCCAAGCGAGAGCGTTTCCTGAGTGTGTCCACGCCCCTGACCGTGACCGGGCCGTTTGAGAGTTTTGATATCAAGACGGCCGCTGGCGGGTGGCTGGCAACCGGGTTTCGCTGGTATCTGTCGCTGGTCTACGTACCCTGGAAATGGCTGACCGGGGAGCGGTTTCCGCAGGACGGCACACCCACCTGTAGAAAAGCCATGGGCTGGGAAGTTGACTCCGCTACTTCCAGCGGCCTGCTATAGCCGCGGCTGTCCAGCTACTGCGCACCTTCACCGCTTGGCACCAGCCATACAATGGGCTTGTCGCCGAGGTAGGCCTGGTCGATTTCCAACAGCTTGTTCACCCGCATTATGGAATTCAAAGTATCCACGTAGTGCTGGCCCCGCTCCGAGTAGTGGTCCAGGGTGGGGGACAGGTCCATGCCGCTGACTGCTTTGCCCTCGCTGCGCAGCTGCGCCCGTTGCGCACGTAGATCACCGTAGGCACGGTGTGTATTGATGTTGAGCATATATCCACTGACCGAACCCTGGGGTGTATCGAAGGAAGCTATACCATAGTCACCCTTGCCCTTGCGCTGCTGTTCCGGCTTGATGGCTTTATCCCCCCAGGCCCATTGGCCGAACAGGGCATTACCTACATCGGCGAAGCGGGAGGTTCCCCAGCCACTCTCCTCGGCACTTTGCGCCATGGTCAATGACGGTGGTAGCGCATCGACCTTGAGTAGCAGTTCCTGTATGTGGGTCTTGTTAACGGTGGCTTTGTCTTCCTCTTTAAACACACGGTAGCGCAATGCCAGTGAGTGCAACCAGTTTGCCTGCTCTGTTGTCGGATCTTCTTCCTCGCTCAGTGCGATCAATTTCTCACGCTCTGCCAGGATATCTTCATTGGACTTGAGGATCAGCGGTGCCATAGCGCGAAAAAATAGTTCCTTTTTCATGCGCACCTCAACTTCCTTGGAGGTGGTGTGCCGCCAGCGGGTGGGCCAGTTACTGATATACAGGCGTGGTACTTCACGTAATCCTTTATCCCACTCAGCCTCGGTATAGCCAATCTCCTCGAAATAGACCAGTAACTCTTTCCATGATTCAAACTCGAAGGTCTGTTCACTGGCGGTGCCGGGGCTGGAAACCATGGCCAGATAAACAAAGGACAGGTAAACAAAGGACAGTGTTGTCAGTAACTTACGGATGCCTTTGCTGGGCAGCATATCCTTACTCCTCTTGCATGGTTTGATAGTTCCACTGCGATGGGGCTGTGGACTTTACCCAGTTCAATAGAAACTTCTAGCCTATTCTATGAGCATAGGAGGAAGTTATATGAGCAAGCAGCAATATACACCTAAATTCAGGGGCGACGCCATCCCACTGTGGTGTATCAAGTTAGTAGCCACAAGCCGATTTCGCAGGGGTCAAGCCGGAGACTGTTTCGGCATTTCGGCTTCAGCTGTAGCAAAACGGAAGTTGTTTTTTCCGGACCTTTTCACATCGTACATGGCCGTATCAGCCAGCTTTCTAAGTGTGACGGCATCATGGCAGTGATCGGGAAACAGGCTGATGCCGATACTTGCACCCACTGCAATATTGCTGCCCTCGTGCCACATCGGCTCGGTCGACGCCTGTATGAGTCTTCCGGCGATACTCGCGATTTGTGCTTCACTGCCCGCTTGGGCCAGCAGGAATATAAATTCGTCGCCACCGACGCGTGCAACAAGGTCCTCCTCTCGCAAGGCTGACTGGTAGCGTTTTGCCAGTTCCTTCAGTAACTGATCACCCACATCGTGGCCGTAGGTATCATTTACCAGCTTAAAGCCGTCCAAATCCAGAAACATGAGTGCCACTCGAGTATCGTAGCGCCGGCTCGAAGCCATGGCGACATTCAGTCGATCGGTCAGTACGCTGGCCGTGAGCAGGCCGGTAAGCTGGTCGTGGATGGCCAAATGATGTATCGCGTCGCGCTGAGTGCTGACTTCCTCAAACAAATCGTGCGTGGCCGCTTGTAGTGAAGCTATCGACTGGAAAACGAAAAATGGCATGATGGAGGTGGCGATGACCAGGGTTATCCAGGATGACCAGCTCGTTAGGTAGGTATTGGCATCCACACCTACCTGCAGCACACCGTTTACGAAGCACCAGCCAACTGCAAGGACGATAACCACCGTCGCGATCGACACTATCACCCCTTTCATTGGTGAAAATAGGATGCCAATGAGTAAGCTGGTGACCACCAGCCACCACATTCCTACCCCCAGTAAACCAAGCTGAATCAACCCGCCAAGGCCGACGCAGGTGAACAAGCTGATAACACCGCTTAGTCTTACCGCCAACGACAACTTCTTTCGTAGCAGGTAAAGTGCTATCGCAAAAGCGCCCAGGGCCAAATGTATGGTGTATAACGACAACCAGCCCGTCTGCGTGGCCCTGGAGAGTGATGCGGGCACTCCAAGCAGCGCCAGGATGAGCGACCCCTGCAGTAAGCGGTCTACGACATCAACTCGAATGCTCTGAACCAGCGCTTGTTCAGAAAAGCTTGTTTCCGGTTCGGTCATGATCCGTCCCTTCTTATATCTGTTGCTTTACACGACTCGGTCCCTGCTCATTCGCAGGCGCAGGAACTGGACCATGTTGTCGGGCTGCAGGGTCTTAATACCCTACGGCGTTTGACTTTCTGCACTTCTGAAAGACGTGTTGCCAGTAACGGTACAGCTAGATCATATTGGCCTTGGCTGTTGCAATCAAGCCGTGGCTGGCGAATTAGTAATTCAACAATAAAATCAGAAGGTTAGCTGTTGCCGCTTGCACCCACGAGCAGTGCGCTTGGAGAACTTGAAAGATGTCATTTTCTTGCATCGCGATAGCTCTTTATTTCCACAATGCGTGAGCCCGGCTGTCCTGCGCCAACAACGCGCCGCGGTAATATTCAACCCTTGTGATTTGCCTGTTGCGCCTTCTATACTGGATTTCCATGCAACAAGAAAAATTATAAATGAAACCGGCCTTGGTTCTCTCTGGTGGCGGTGCGCGGGGCGCTTATCAGGTAGGTGTGCTCAAGGCCATTTCTGAATTGCACGCCAAGGATGCGCATAATCCCTTTTCCATTATAAGCGGCACCTCTGCAGGCGCGGTGAATGCAGTGGCGCTGGCAGCTTCGGCCAATAATTTTCGCCTTGCCGTAAAGAAAGTCGAAAAGATCTGGGGTTCACTGCATGTGGAACAGGTCTATAAGGCGGGGGGAGGAGATTTGGTGCTGTCAGTGGCACGCCTTGTGGGTTCACTGTTCAATCGAGGTGTTGCTCGCGGTCGGCCTTTGTCCCTGCTCAATAATGAACCGCTGCGTGAATTACTAAGCCATACCATTCAGTTTAAAAATATCCAGAAACGCATTGATCGCGGCTATCTGGATGCGGTGGGTGTATCGGCTACCGGATATACTTCTGGCGAATGTGTGACTTTTTTTCAGGGTCGCTCAGATATCAAGAAGTGGCGCCAGGGACGCAGGGTCGGCGTGCCGGTGAATTTGAATGTGAGCCATATACTGGGCTCTTCTGCCATTCCGGCCATTATGCCCGCCGAAAAAATTAGTCGAGAGTATTTTGGCGACGGCGCGCTGCGGCAACTGGCGCCCATCAGTCCTGTTATTCGTATGGGGGCAGATCGCATTCTTGTCATTGGCGTGAGTGGCAATAAAACGCACGCACCGCACCATGAGGCTGAGCCGCACTCACCGTCGCTCGCGCAGATAATCGGCAACATCTTTGCCAGTGCGTTTATCGACAGCCTTGATCATGACCTGGATATGCTTACCAAGATTAATGACCTCGTCGCCTATGTAAAAAACGAAAGTCCGCACAGCGCGCCGGGTGACATTCGAAATATCGATTTGTTGGCGATTTACCCGAGCATGGAGTTTGATGAAATTGCAGTGCGGCACATCAAGGATCTGCCTCGGGCCATGCGTGTTGGCCTGAAAATAATCGGAGCTTCTGAGCCGGGTGGTGGCGGCAGTCTCGCCAGTTATCTCCTGTTTGAAAAGAACTTCTGTCGCGAGCTTATCGATTGTGGCTATCGCGACGCGATGGAGCAGCGCGATGCAATTCTGCAATTTTTCCAGGGGCGACCTACCGTGCAGTATTAGCGCATGAACACAGCGAGGCAACAACACGACATTATCCTTTGGAATTGCGGTTTACTGGCCTGGGTGCTGCGACAAACTTCACGCAAACGGCAGGTGGATAAGTACAAGTGACGAGGGGGGCGTTACGCGGTCCTGCGGCTAAGTCGATTGTAAACCACAGGACCCTTGCTCTAGAAACTGCCCGAATCCTGCAACCCCGATAGTGATTCCGAATTGACGCTCTCGGTCATGGTGACGACGCCGGAAGTGTCTGGTCATTCGAAAATCCGCCAGGTCTATCTGTTACCGCACCCGCTAAACCCCTACAGTTTCTCGAAAATCGGTCGCTATATACATAGCGCATGAAGTGATTCCGCATAATAACGGGTATTACCCCAGCAACCCGGTCTGGACAGGGTGCTACCTTTGCCTGGAAGGGCAGGATATCAGGGAATGCTTTGTCGAAGAGGAGAAATAACAGGTGTTAGAAATCCGCAGGCGATTGACGCGAATTCTACAGCCCAGCAAAGGCAAGGATAAAGTCAGCACGATTGTCGACTTATTCCTGGTATTCCTGATCCTGCTGAATGTTATGGACGTCATCCTGGAGTCCGTCAAGGAATTCCACGAAGAGTACCGGGTCGAGATGTTCTGGTTCGAATTTTTTTCAATCACGGTCTTTACCATCGAGTATGCCCTCAGGCTGTGGACCTGTGTGGACCTGGACGAACAGGACCCGAGGCCGCACTGGAAGCAGCGCCTGTCCTATTTCTGCACGCCCATGGCCCTGATCGACCTGCTGGCGATCCTGCCTTTCTACCTGAGCCTGTTTGTCACGCTCGATTTGCGCTTCCTGCGCGTGGTGCGAATCCTGCGCATCTTCAAACTGACCCGCTACTCCATGGCAATGCAGCTGATCCTCGCCGTGTTCCGGGAGGAGCAGAGATCCTTTATCGCAGCCTTCTCAATTCTGCTCACCCTGCTGATTATCGCTGCCAGTGGCATTTACCTGATTGAACACAATGTCCAGCCAGAGGAATTCGGCAGTATTCCCGAGGCGATGTGGTGGGCAATGGCAACCCTGACAACGGTCGGTTACGGTGACGTCACTCCCATAACGGCCGGTGGGAAATTCTTTGGCGGGATGATAACGATAATCAGCATGGGAATGGTTGCGCTACCGGCAGGAATACTGGCCAGCGGTTTTAATATGCAAATGCATCGTCGCCAGCAGAAATTCAATGTTTTATTAAAAGAAATGTTGCGTGATGGCATAGTGACCGACCAGGAGTGGACTGACCTGGAAGTCCTGCGCAAAGAACTGGATTTGGACGAGGAGGAGGCGGAGCTGCTAATTGAGCTAAGTGAGGCTCGAACACAGCAGTTACAGGCCTGTCCACACTGTGGCGGCACCTTACATCCTGCTCGGCGAAAAGAAGACAGGTAGTGACGGGGGGGCAAGCGGTCCTGCGGCTAAGTCGATCGTAAACCACAGGACCCTTGTTCTGGAAATAGCGTTTTAGAAACTGCCGGAATCTTGCAACCCCGCTAGTGATTCCGAATTGGCGCTCTCGGTCATGGTGACGACGCCGGAAGTGTCTGGTGCCAGATCGAGTGCGCTAGCGGCTAGATCCATATCCCCCCCAGTTTCCGCCGGTGTGTCCCATCCTCCGGGTTGTGCTTCACCAGGGCTCATTTCCTCCATTTGTACAGATTCTGCCCACCCATCGGCATTACTCCCATCCAGCCCCGGATCCATGGCCATTAGTAACTCTGCATCGCTGAATAGTAAGTCGGGAGAGGACTCCAGCGCCTGTGGCTGCATTAGATCATCGACACTCAGGGTTTGATCTTCAAACTGTACCTGCTCAAAGTTTTCAATGGTATCGGTACCGTCGCGACCCTCCACTGTGTCGGTGATAGTGAAGCTGGAATCGTCGTTCTGACTGATCTCGTATTCGTGCCAGGACCCTTGCAGAATCAGTGTATCTGAACCAGTACCACCATCCAGCGCGTCATTGCCCTGGCCGCCGGACAGGTTGTCGTCGCCGCGGTTGCCCTCGATGGTGTCGTTGCCCGCCGTGCCGATGATGGTGTCGTCACCGTAGCCGCCGTCGATTTCCTCGATATTGTTCAGGGCCGGACCGTTGGAGAAGTCCAGGGTGTCGTTGCCGCTGCCGCCCTGCAGCACGTCGTAGCCGGCGCCACCGTCGATGGTTTCGATGTTGTCGATATTGCTGAGGTTGTCCGCCACCTGGATGGTGTCGCCGTAGCGCGACCCCAGGACGGTGTCGTTGCCCTCACCGCCGTCCATCTGGTCAAGCCCGGCATTGCCGTACACCTTGAAGGTGTCGTCGCCCTGGCCGCCGGACAGGTTGTCGTTGCCGCGGTTGCCCTCGATGGTGTCGTTGCCCGCCGTGCCGATGATGGTGTCGTCA
>CBDTVJ010000199.1:0-7261 GCA_965363655.1 uncultured Halieaceae bacterium
ATCTTGTCGTGAGCATCGGCATCTTTCTTGTTTTCATACATGGTGTCATCTCGATTACATTTCCACATTGCTACTACGGCCATGGGTTACCTCGTGGGTGGGTTATTGACGGTTAAGGATACTGTATATAAATACAGTATAGGTGGCAATCATTTTCTATAGCCGGTGATGCACTCGTGGAGTGGATACCGTCTGGGTCAGGGTTGACTATGCTGTGCACGCGCAAACTGCAGACTGATCACAGGGTGGAGCCTCAGCCGCTGCCCAAGGCATTGGCCTATCAATTGCTCAACTCTTCGCTACTGAGGGTGCGACTGTCGTCCTCTCAGATATTAACGATGAATTGGGGAAGGCCGAATCTGGCCGAATATCTGGTGATACTGAATATCGCCATCTGGATGTTGCCAGTGAAGATGACTGGCAGGGAGTCATTGCGGTCCTATCTAGTCGCTGACTCTACTAGTGCTCCGGAGTCACCTCTGGCTTAATGTTGGTGCCATATTTCTCATTAGTGCGCTTATAAACTTCGTTTATAACATCTGAAAAATCAGCGGCCCCGTTTTTAATGAAGTCGGACTCGCTTTCCCGAAGACTGGTATCTATTTCGCCTCGATTGACGATTGGGGCAGTCCATACATTTTCATTGTAGACAACCTCTCTCACCTTGATGTCCTCCTTTGTTACATTCCATACGAGCATATCTTTTGCGAGTGTGAGCGGGCCATCGTAAGTTTTTCTAATGCCCTCCTGAATATTTGGAGCCGTGTCGAAATCATTGATAAAGTGATAGGCCACAGCCATCCGCGGTTTCACAATACTCATCACTTTGCCGAACGCTTCGGGCGGCGTATGAACTTGAGCGCCTACCAGCAGAGCACGCTCTGGCGGGAAGTTCATCCGATTGATTAAGTCGTCAACAGTCACAAAGCATTCGTGAACCACAATATCGGCATTTTTTGCGTATTTGTTAAACCATTTGTTAGGAAAGGTATCACTGCTAAATACAAAGGATAACCCGTTCCAGTCCAGGCGAAAGCTGACCGGGCCATCGAAAGCATGGACCGCAGGGAAAGATCGAATGATTACACCATTCTCTTCATAGATGACTTTGTTCTCTCCCCGATAATCAAATTCATGGACAACAAGTTCTTGACCAGAGGCCACGAACGCGCCTCTTCGGGTAGCAATATCCCAGTTATAAAACTGCTTGAGTCCCTCTATTGCGTGCTTGGTACCATATTGCGGCTCGGAGCCGGTCGGCCCCCAGATTTCCAACGGGACTGTCCTGTTATTTATAGTGCCGCCAACCCAGAGAGCAGGAAGGTCACCCATATGGTCTGCATGAAGGTGCCCAAGGAAAACCTTGTTCAAGTAGTCATAGGGGATTTGAAGTGCAGATAAACGTTCTGCCGAACCAGTACCTATGTCAAAAAGGAACTTATCACCATTACCCAGTTCAACCAGAAAACTCGGTGCTGCCTGTGCCGGTCGCTGGAAAGGCATAGCGGTACCCAGCGATATAATGCGCATCTCGTTTGGCTGCAGATCCTCAGTCCCCGGAAAATAGGCATCTCGATTTTGCGTTGCTTTCACGGGTGAAGGTCCTGCGGGAGTCGCAGCATGGGCTGTATTGGATGACACATTCGTCAATATGCCGGACATAATCACTGCACAAATAATGGCAGTCCCAGCAAAAGTGCTAGAAATAAGCTTTTGTCTGTTCATTTACGAGTTCATTCCAATTATTAAGATAATTACGATCTAATGATCGTCGATGTTGCCCCAGCTTGTGTATTTTGCCGAGAGGTACATTCGAAAACTGAATATAGCGCGGATTATCACGTTAGACACTTGAAATTTAAACTAGATAAGCAGAATTCAAAGGGACGCAGTGAATAACGCGCTCATTTGCATAGCACACCATGAACGACCGCTTTTAGGTGCGATCTCAACCGGGCGATACAGATACACCCCTCGACTCCAGTCAAAAAAGTGTCACCCGTCCCCCTGGAATAGTCAGATTAGCAGCTAAGACTATGTTGCTTCCCTGCGCTACCGGGAGCCTCGCCAGATCACCCCATGGCCCTACCCATGCCGCGTCCGGGATTTGCCGAGAGGTGGGCACTATCAGAACTCTATCTCGACTTCACCAACACCATCGTCCTTTAGTCCCAGTATGGCGGCCGCCGCGCCAGAGAGGTCGATTATGCGGCCTTTCACATATGGGCCGCGATCATTGATTGTCACTTCCACTGTCTTACCCGTTTTCAAATATGTCACTTTAACTTTGGCCCCGAACGCCAGAGTGCGGTGTGCAGCGGTCATGGCTTTACTATCGTAGGGTTCGCCACTTGCCGTCATATTCCCTTGCAAGCTGTCGGCGTAGTATGAGGCCTGCCCCTTCACCTCCTCAGCAAAGCCTGGATATGCAAGTACAGATAGTATGGCAAGGACAAATGTATTGATAAACAAGCGGCTAGTTGTCATATGGTTCTCCAGTGAGATCATAATTGAAAATTGGCTAATTGGAGTTGAAGGCTTATAGATTATAGTCTGGTTAATCGTAGGTAGTGAGTTTTCTAGGCCGGTGGGCTCATGAACTCACAGGCCATTCATGCCCCGCCCAGGATTTGCCGAGAGGCGGGACGGGCGATGTACCGGCAGAGCCGTTCCCGTTTATTTCGCTCATGTCCCTCGCAACTCACCCCCGCGTGGAGAGAGAAACCACTGGCCTTAGCCACACGTTCCAGTTCCGGATCTGGCCTGTCCAATGGCCGAATGGTACTGCGGTTCAGTAGATGTCGACTTCGGGGATGCTGCGCTTTATAGTTACTGTACTACATCAATCGATCTTTTTCCCATTCAGGTTGAAGCCATGCTGGCAAGAAATAGTTTTTTTTATAGCCTGATTTTTCTCTTCTTTGGCGTGCCCGCAGTCGCCAACGCAGCCGCCAAACCAGCCTGGGAGATAACGCAGTTTGAGGTGTTTTTCGGCGAGCCGTGGTACACACCAAGACCCCACTTGACAGATGCCGGGCGAGTCATCGACTCTACTATCTCCCTTGATGAAGTCCAGTCCAGACCATCTTACATACCTCAAGCAACAGTGACAGAGATACAAAACTACCTGCATGAGACTGCCAAGCTTTTCGAAAGCATGGGACTTAGAGCACCGCAACTGGAGCCCGTGGTCGAACGGACAGATGGCCAAAAAGCCTACCGGATTTACTTTTACAAAACGGAACATAAGGCACCGGCTATTTATCGCAATGGCTGCCTCGATGGCTTTATACGTCAGCTTATTGAGGTACATTTGGAGCCAGGTTCGGGCTTTGTGATCGATGGCAACGGCAAGATTACCGATAAAGGCTACGCGGACCTAGCTCATGAACTGTTCCATGGCGTGCAGGCCTCCTACCCGCTTTTCACAGATTGCGCCCTTGGTGACTGGATTGTGGAGGGCACAGCTGAGGCAATTGGTTATGACACGGTCCTAAAACTGCGTGGCATCGACCCGCGCGGACATGCGAGCCTGGGCCTGCGCCGTTATAATGAGGCCCTGCGAATAGAAGACGACCCAGTGTGTTTGCAGACAGACGCCAGCGGGCCGGGCTGCGGGGGGAAACGTGATGGATATTGGAGCGCCTCACTCTGGCGCTATATCGGTGAAATGTTTCGTAAAGGCGGTGCATTTCCGCCCACTACTTACACTGCACCAAATTATGATTATTTTGACGATTTTTTTTCCAACAAGTTGCAGGGGGCACCATCAGAAACAAGCGAACTTCTTTGGCTAGATGACAACCTCACCGACACAAAACGCTTTGGTAAAAGTTTAAATAGAGTGTATAGCACCTTCACCACTGCTTTCTCAGCCTATCCCAAGACGCGTCCAGGTGCTTCAGGAGCAGCGACAAAATCAAAGGAAACCGTCTGGCTTGATACTGTTTTTGGAAGTTGCTCCGAGATAACCATTAACCCTGATGAATCTCCAATTCTGATAGCTGTAAAACTCAACAAGGTAGCGTCTGCTTGTTTACGTTTGACCACGGAAACTGGCAGCCCTATGCACATTCAACTAACCGCGCATCCTGAAGGCAGTGCAAATCTTCAAGACTTGTGGGCAGGTGTCTCTTCCGGTATGTCGGTGGGGCCAGCAATACAAGTAGAGGCTGAAGGGTCTAATTTTGCAGAGTGGCGTTTTCGCGTCGATCTGGCTCCAGGTGAAAGCACAACCTTGGTGATCAACAACGTTGCCGCCGACGCTGAAAAAACAGAACCTCAAACGCTCAATCTGCGCTTGACGGCGAGCCTCTGGAACATGTCACTGGAGGGGCCGTGATGATAAATCTAAGGGGAAAATGGTACGCCGCCACAGCCGCACTTTTCTTGCTGGCACCCTGCGTTATCCATGGCCAGGAGCAACCCACAACCACAGACGCTATGCGTGAAGATGTAGCCAAACTTTCACCATACAGCCCCAGCGGCGCAACAATGAAGCGCAGACCGGAAAAGTCATGCTATGGGTTCCAGCCATTTGAATACCTGGCTTGCGGGCCCATGACCAGCATCATGTTGAGCCTTATGCCTGGAATGTATGGCACTTTTGGCCACACCACCACGCAAGGTGGCCAACTGGCGCAGATGATGGATCAACTCATGGCCATGGGTGAGGTTACAAATGCGGGCACACTTGAAGATATGGCACGGCAAGCAGACGCACAGGACGGCTCATCTATCACCATTGCCATACCCCTGATCGATTATGGTTTCGCTGGTAGCTTCGGCAATGCGAGCATTTCGATGAACCGGGCGAACAGTGATTCTCATGGCAGCATTTACCAGGCCGTTGGCCCCCGCGATGCCATTCCTGGCCCTGGGGCTGAATTTCCATTGAGCGGACAGGTGACTATTTTGGAGTACACCCCTTGGGTAATGCGTGGCACTTTTTCCGCTAGCATGGTGGACAAGGCCGAGGCAGATATGAGCGTGGATGATCCCCTGTTAGCGGTCGTCCATAATCTATCTGGTAGTTTTAATATCATCGGTCCCTGGCGTGGCGACGACCGCGCCCAGGTGATCAAACCCGAAAAAATTCAACGCAACGTAACTCAGGATGTTGGAAGCTTTTTCGACACACCTGTTGCAGACCAATCCGGAACGATGGGGCAATCAGGCTCGGCAAGTGCGCAAGCGAAGAAAAGCAGCGGCCGCTGTGACTGCAGCTGCAACATTGCCGACTCCGCCCCACCCCAATGCCTGCAACAATGCGAAGGCACTTTTAAAGCCTGCAAGGGTGAACCTCTTGCCATGATCACAGACGGTCAAATGGAAGAGGCAGCCACTCTGGACGAACATGTTGAGATCTACACCAAAGAATTACGCGTGCGCCTCGAAGCATATATGCGAGAAAAATACCGAGATCACCACATGCTGGAGGAAATAGTCAGCGGTACTCTCGAATCCTTTGACGGCGCAGAGAACCTGAATGCACGCGTGATCATCGCTGCTACTTCAGGTATGCCAGCGGATTGCCCTGCGCCAAAGGAAATTGCAGAGCGAATGAAAATGGCTGAGTTCATGTTTTGTAAGTATTACCCCGAACAGAGCAAAAAAAATTAATCTCGTGCCATGTATTGTAATTCAGCCCGTGACATTCGTTTTACCTGCTGAAACGATCAAGCCATCAACCGCTTTGCCCACTTCTTTGCGTAGCGCTTCGACATCGATGCTTCCAGCGTAAAAAGCAGAAACATACAGGACACCCCTATTTCAAAAAGTGATTGAGGGTGGGACTGAATATTTGGTTATGCGGCTAGTTCCGGCGAGAGATTTTGTGGTTAATCGTTTAGCACTGCGTTGGCGGGGTAGTTCGGCAGCCAAAATGAGACAAACATCAAATTTTTGGCTCGATGTATTTCCCGGTGGTGCCGGATAGAGGAGCTTCTGGTATCGGTTCCTTAGTGGATTTCGTAGAGACCTCTGACGCTGGAAATACTGTCACCCAGCCACGCCTGTAACAGGTTGCCTGACAATGGAACTCAAATTCTATCCTTAATTTTTTTTCACAGGAGCCAGGTGCTCAGCCAGAAACTGTTCCATCGCAGCCAGTTTCTTGATTTCATTAGCTTCAATCGTACGCCAATGCTCGCCATCGGGCAGTTCGATATATTGCACCGATTTTTTTAAGCGTTTTAATCTTTTGTACATGGTAATGGAATGATCGACTGGAACTATAGTATCCCGTTCACTGCCAATCAATAACAGGGGGGCGGTTATATCTTTTGCCATGTGATACGGCGAAGCCATTTCAGAATCACCATCACCCTTTGTTATGGCTCGATTGATCGCACTAAATAGTAACCTACGTTGACTGCGCATAAACGTTTTAAAATTTAGCACACCGTTAATACTGATAGCACAGCGAAACAAGTCAGGTGTTTTGGCTATGCCCATTGCTGCGGCATAGCCGCCGAAACTGGAACCCACAATACAAATGCGATCAGGGTCAGCTATCCCTTGCTCTATTAACCAGTTCACACCATCAGTAATATCATCTTGAATGGCATAACCCCACTGACCATAGCCCGCCTCTTGGTGATGAATTCCGTGACCCGTTGACCCTCGGAATTGAGGTTGAAATACTGCATAACCCCGACTGGCAAAAAACTGAACATAGTTATCGAAACCCCATTCATCATGAGCCCAAGGGCCGCCGTGGGGGTAAATAACCACCGGTAAATTACTTCGCTCGCTTCCGTTAGGTATCGTTAAAAATGCCGGAATATTAAGCTCATCACGAGCCGAATAGCTGACTTTTTCCATTGTTGAAAGTTCCGCATTCCTCAAGCCTGGATATTCCTCCCCCATAAATTTCAACGATTTCTTATCGAGGTCGAGCAAGTAGTACTCCGGCGCCTGAACATCGGTGTAAGCCCGGAAGATATAACGTGTTTTATTTTTATTATGAGAAACAACTTCGACCTCCATATCCGGCAAGGACCGTTCGACAATAGCAATAACGCCTTTGAGATACTCATCTTGATAAGGCCCCAATACTTTGCGAGCGGTCAAGTCATAACGAAATAAATCCAGTTTCGATTCATCAACAGCATCCAAATTACCACTGGTAACCAATAGAATATTGTCGTCTTCACTATCAAACCGGAAAGGGATCAATCGGTCTTGATTGAAGTAATCAAGTTTTTGCAACGTTTCCCAATCCGAGCCGTCATCATTGTGGTAAATTTCAAAACGTTTA
>CBDTVJ010000200.1:0-7256 GCA_965363655.1 uncultured Halieaceae bacterium
GACCTGCCTGTGTTACAGCAGGATATCAGTGACTCCATCGCCGCTTTTTACACTGCTACCGAGGAACTGGGTATTGCCAACGAGGTGACCACATTCACGGCGGCAGATTTTGGACGCACCCTGACGGTTAATGGTGACGGCACTGACCACGGCTGGGGTGGTCATCACTTCGTGGTTGGCGGCGCCGTCAACGGTGGCGATATCTACGGTGATATCCCGGTGTCACAACTGGGGCACGACCAGGATGCCGGCAATGGCCGGCTGATTCCCTCGGCATCGGTAGAGCAATTCGCCGCGCCGCTGGGTAGCTGGTTCGGTTTGAACCAACAGGAGTTGAATACAGCCTTGCCGGGACTGTCGAACTTCCCCGCTGGCGGTCTTGGTTTTATATAAACCGCGGGACGAATGGGAGCAGCGGTGTATTTTCCGGGTGACACAGCGGGGTACAATTGGACTCCCATCGACAACAGCGAGCCTGTAGTGTCCCCAGAGCTTGAGGAACTGAAACACCAGCACGCCGACAACTTTGGTTGGGCGCTGGCCTGTTGCGCCTGGCACCGGGAGAGCGCGGAGGATGTGTTGCAGGAAGCCTACCTGAGAGTACTGGATGGCCGCGCCGGGTTTGGCGGCAAGTCTTCCCGCAAGACCTGGTTCTTCGGCGTGATCAAGCGGGTGGCGGCAGATAGTCAGCGCACGCAACAGCGGCGTTCCATACTGAATATGCGCATGGTAGCAGGCAGTGATGCGTTCAATGAGGATGAGGCGTTGCGGGCAAATCCGCTGGCCGATGCAATACAAAGGGATGAAGCCACACAACGCTTACAGCTGGCCTTACAGCAAGTTTCGCAGCGACAGCGGGAGGTATTACACCTGGTTTTCTACAGCGGTTTAACACTGGAGGAAGCGGCGGAGACTCTGCAGGTAGGCCTGGGCTCCGCCAGAACACACTATCACCGCGGCAAGGAACGCCTGGCCCAATTACTCACACAGCAAGAAACTTATGAACGATAAACGCGAGACAGCCAGCGACACAGACCTTAATCGGCTTTTTGAGCAGATGCGCCGGGAGGACGCCGTGCAGGCGCCAGATTTCCCGGATGTGGCAATGCTGGCAGGACGCGAGCCTGTTGTCGCAGGCCGCGAGGCATATGGCGTAATGCCAAAAGTCGCTGCTGCCGCGGCAGTGGTGGCCGTTGCCGTTTTCTTGCTGCGCGGCCCGGCGCCGCAGGATCCGGCCGTGCTCTACGCAGACCTTATGAGTGCCAACAGCATCGCCACCGATACATTGCTGTCTGTTTCGCCGGGTACCTTGCCGGGAATGCTCAGTCTGCCCGACGTGTATGAGATGGACCTTGCCACTGGCACAGACCAGGGCATGAATTAAATACAGGAATGCTTGGAGGAATTTACGATGAAACCAATAAAGATCGTGCTGTTTGCAGTCTTGTTCTGTCTGGCCACCCTGGCCCAGGCCGATGTGATGAGCGGCAACAAGGGTAAGCGCGAGGCGCTGAAGATGGGTCTGTACCCGCCGGATATCATCATGCGACACCAGAAGCGACTGGGTATTACTGATCCACAGCGCAGCCAGATTACCGGGGCGGTGAAGACATTCCAGTCGGAAGTTGCGGATTTGCAATGGAATATGCAAAGCGAACAGCAGCTACTGCGACAATCCTTTGCCGGCTACAACATCAACACCGAGGAGTCCCTGGCCCAGGCAGAGAAAGTGCTGGTGCTGGAAAACCAGTTCAAGCTGGCGCATTTCCGGCTGTTGATAAAGATCAAGAATGCGCTGACGGAGGAACAGATCGACACCATCAATCGGGAGATCAAGCGTAAGCGCGACGGTAAAGGCGGGGCTGATGTGGCCGCGGTAGTGCCGTCTGTAGGCAATATCAGTATTGCCGGGAGGGCATTTTAGTCATTGTCCAATGGCATCGCCGGCCCGCGATTTTGCGTCAAGGCAATACCCAGTAATATGAATACCAGCCCGAGGAACTGGCTGGGTGCAGCCGCTTCTCCCAGGAATAACACGCCCGCACCAAAGGCAATCGCGGGGATGATGTAGTTGATGATCGACAGAAAAGTGGGGCCACAGTCAGTCACCACCCGAAAGTACACCCAGGTGGCCAATCCGGTCGAGATCACGCCCAGTGCCAGCGTGGCCAGTTGTGAACTGCCAGAAGCTGCAAGCAGTGAGGGTTGTTCAAAATACAGCGTAAAAGGTAGCAACAGCACAGAGCCAATGATTAATGACCCGGTGGCGACCACCAGTGTATTGATAGCCGGTATGCTGCGGGTATAAACCGCGTTGGCGGCATAGGCCATTGTTGCAACCAGCACGGCCAACTGCCCGAGCAGCGCTGCGCCGCCAATACCGGACAGGGCATCGCCCCCAATCAGCACCAGTACCCCTAGGAATCCCAGTAGAATACCTGTCACCCGTCGCGGCGTCAGCGCGTCCTCCTGCACAAAGAAATGCACCAGCACCATGGTGCTGATCGGCATCAGGGCCATCAACAAGCCTGCCTGGGCACTGCTGATGCGTGTTTCCGCCCAGGAGATGAGTGTGAAGGGAATGAGGTTGCCGGTAATGGCCAGTACGCTAAAGCGCGTCCACCAGTGGCCCAGGCGAGGCAGGGAATAGCCCTGCCAGCGCATGATGATATACAGCGTCAATGCCCCGACAGCCAGGCGGATGTTAACCACAGTCAATGGCGCAAAGGAATCCAGGGCTACCGCGATCAGGTAAAAGGCGAAACCCCAGGCTATGCTGAGAAAGGCGAGCATGAGCCAGTGGCTGGGGCGCGGTGTTTGCATTGGCTTCCTGTTGCAGTGGGCCGGCGGTCGAGGCTCTGTGTGAGCCTCGGGTGTTGGTAGCGCTGAAGCCTTAGGTGGCGGCCTGCTTAATCTCGCCGATTTCGGGCCCCACCCTGGCTGCCACTTCTTCCATTAGTGGGCGATCAAAGCCGAACACGTCGATGGCGGAATCGCCCAGTATGGTGCGAATCTCTCCCTCATCCACGTCGTGAAAGGTTTCTTGCAGCTTGTGCATGGTGTTGGGCCAGGTGCCTTCCATGTGCGGATAGTCGGATCCCCACATCAGCTTGTCCACACCAATGGCGTGGCGGCTGCCGATTTCGTGGGGTGCCAGGAAGGAGGCTCCGATGTAGCAGTTGCGCTGGAAGTATTCCTCGGGGGTGAGGGAGAACTCCTTGGTAAAGTGGGCGAAGATGGGGTTGTCGATCTTGAATTTCAGCACGCGCAGGGTTTCCAGGATCCAGCCGCAGCCGGTCTCGGTGAACACCAGCTTCAGCGTGGGGTGCTTTTCAAACACGCCGGACCACAGCAGGGCGGTGAAGGGCCGATGTGCCCACATATCCACTTCGCTGATGTACATGGTGGTGGCACTGGGAACATCCCCATAGTCCGGTGACCACCCTGAGTGCGTGTGGATGGGCATATTCAACTCTTCACACACAGTCCACAGGGGCGCGTAGTGCTTGTAGTCGTGGTAGAACGGGTTGTTGCCGGTGCTGGTGGGCAGCAGCACGCCACCGAACAGGCCCATCTTGTGCGCATCGCGCACCTCATTCACGGCCACTGCAATATCATCGACATTGATAATGGCCACGCCGGCGTGTCGGCCGGGGTTTACGCTGCACAGTTCCACCAGCCAGTGATTGTAGGCGCGGTTGCCGGCCAGGCTCTGCTGGGGGGTGACGTCGTGGCGGTATTGCATCAGGCCCGCACCAAAGGGCGCCATCTGCGGGAAGATCACCTCGCCGGCGAGGCCGTCGGCTTCAAGCTCTTGCAGGCGCACCTGCGCATCGTATTCGCCGCGGCGTGGGGCGATAATGCTGTCGGGGTCGCACAGGAAGTCCCACAGTTCCGCGTCGCTGGCCCGGGCGGCGGTGGCGGCCGCATTGGGGTCCATCCTGCCCGCGCCCTGGTTGCCGGAACGGCTGTTAAATTCCTCTGCCGCCTCCTGGTCGAAGAAGGTGCCCATGCGCTTCATCATCTCCCGCGCGTACTCCAGCCACCATGTATCCGCCGCCGCGTGCAACTCCTTGGGCAGGTAGGGCTTGTAGCCGTCCGGCAGGGCGCCGGCATGGCAATCGGAACTGATCATCAGGACTTTGGACATTCTGTTTTCCACTGGTTTTCGGGTCTATGGTCCCGCAGTGTATTTGTCTGACCTGTGGCTGACAAGTTGGCAGTTGCGCCCTGCGCGGCTATTCTTGAAAGAGGTTCAATGGCCTGCACCAACTTTGGCGCTGCGCTGTCACTATTGGAATCGTGTCAACTGCCAGTCATACGGCAATAGGGGTAAATAGATGGATGTAGCGACTGAGCACCAGGCAGTGAGTGAAGTGACGGCTGAATTGGGTTTTTCCCTGCCGGCAGAAGTGATTGAGGACCATGAGGGCCGCGCTATCAAACGTGCTGCCACCCGGCCGCTGGATTACGGCTTCGAACTGCAATTCGAGAAGCGTTCCTGCCGGGTGCGCGATTGGTCCACAGCGGGGCAACCGCAGCCCGGCTTGCAGACCATGGGCTTTGAAGCCATCGATTTATCCCGCGATCAAGACCTGCAGGCCCTGCTGGCTGATTTACGCCAGGCGGGGGCAATCACCCCACAGCAGGCCAGGGCCCTGCGTCGTCGTCTCGATGGGCAGGTATTCCAACTTGCCGGCGGAAAAGTCCTGAAGTTACTGCAGGTTGCCGGGGAGGGTCTGATCATGCGCAAGGGCGGACCCAATGGCTTGCAGGTTGACCCAGACGTGAAGATGAGTGAGATGAACGATCACGATGTCGCCCTGGCTGTGCACGGCGACCAGGATGTCCGCGGCACACCGCTGAAACAAATAATGCGCGGTTTTGCGCCCTGGATGTTCCGGCACCAGACACCCGATGGCAGTAACACGGTTTCCCCGCTGGTGCTGGTGAACCTGTGGATTCCCCTGCAGCAGGTCACCCGGCCCCTCAGCCTGATGGATCGCCGCACCCTGAATGCCCGTGAGCAGCAGTTGCGCTACGCCTTGCCTACCGACACCTTTCTCAAGCGCAATGAAGAAATGCGTTTTAACGATATCTGGTCGTTCTTGCATGACGATGCCCAACACTGGTACTTCAATGCGGGTATGGGCCATGAGCAGGCCTATATTTTCGATACCCTGGGTGAACCGCACGGTTCCTTCATTCTGCCGGGTGAAGATGTGGCGGAACATTACTACAAGGTATTGCGGCGGCAGCTGCAACAGGTGGAGGAGGGGAGTGTTGAGCAAATACCCCTGGCGGTACCTGAGTTACCTGCGGACACGACGGCGCCGTTACGCAAGGCCATTCATACCCTGGCTACGCTGGCGGCCAATGCGCCACTGTCCAGCGAGCAGCCCGGGGTAGAAGCCTGGATGACCAGCGCGCGCCACGCCATGGATAGCGTGGTGCGCAAGTCGCTGGAAATGCGGGTGGTGGCGGTGTTGTTACCTGATCGCTGGCCGTTCAATAAGTCACTGGCTGCCTGATGGTAGTGGCTGGCATGGTGTCTACTGCGGTCCGGAAGGAGTCGTCAGTTTTTCCATCACCTGGTCCAGCGAGAAGCTGGCCGGTTTTTGCCGCGGTGGATATTGCTTGAAGGTCGCCAGGAACTGACCGACGTAATCCTGGGCGGGCACCAGTAGGTAGGCGCGATCGAGCAGCCAGTCGTAGTAGGTGTTCGACGTGATCGGTGCGCGCTCGTAGGGGTCGCGACGCAGGTTGAGGACCAGGGGCACACGCAGGGGTACGAAGGGTTCCATCCAGACCCTGAAAGTGCCCACAGTCTTCTGCTCCATGAAAATCAGCTTCCAGTCGTTGTAGCGCAGCGCTGTCAGGTCACCGTCGTCAGAGAAGTAGAAGATCTCCCGGCGTGGTGTCTCTTTGGTTTCGCCTTTGAGGAATGGCAGGAAGTTGTAGCCATCCAGGTGCACCTTATAGTTGCGGCCAATGGCGCGGTGGCCCTTGAGTAACTTCTGTTTCACGTCAGGCTCACCGGCGGCCGCCAGGAAGGTCGGCAGCCAGTCCATGTGGTGCATGATCTCGTTGGAGATGGAGCCGGCCTTGATATTGCCCGGCCAGCGCACCATGGAGGGCACCCGCCAGCCACCTTCCCAGTTGGTGTTTTTCTCACCGCGGAAGGGCGTCATGGCAGCGTCTGGCCAGGTGTTCATGTGGGGGCCGTTATCCGTGGAGTAGAACACGATGGTGTTGTCGGCTATGCCCAGTTCATCCAGCTTGTCCAGGAACAGGCCGATGTGCATATCGTGCTCGATCATGCCGGCAGTGTACTCGTCCGCCCTGGGATACATCTTCTTGATCCTGGCCTTTTTTTCCGGCGCCACGTGGGTGCGAAAATGCATCCGCGTGCCGCTCCACCATACGAAGAACGGCTTGTCGTCCCTGACGGCCTTTTCAATGAACTTGATCGCTTCTGCAGACGTGTCGTCGTCCACCACTTCCATACGCTTTTTGGTCAGCGGGCCGGTGTCTTCTATCTTGCCATCGGCGGAGGACCTGATGACACCGCGTGGGCCATATTTCTCCCGAAAAGCCGGATCGGCGGGATAGTCCTCGTTCTCTGGCTCTTCCTCTGCGTTGAGGTGATAGAGGTTGCCGTAAAACTGGTCGAAGCCGTGGTTGGTGGGTAGCATGTCATCCTGGTCTCCCAGGTGGTTCTTGCCGAACTGTCCAGTGACATAACCATGGTTCTTGAGCAGGCCGGCGATGGTGGGGTCTTCTTTCTGCATGCCCAGGTCCGCGCCTGGCAGGCCTACTTTACTGAGACCTGTGCGGAACACGGATTGGCCCATGATGAAAGAGGAACGACCGGCGGTGCAGCTCTGCTCACCATAGTAGTCAGTGAAAATCATACCCTCTTTGGCGATACGGTCGATATTGGGGGTCTGGTAGCCCATCAGGCCCATGGTGTAGGCACTGATGTTGGATTGCCCTATATCATCGCCCCAGACTACCAGGATGTTCGGCTTGTCAGCGGCCTGGGCCGCCAGGGTCAGTCCTCCCAGCAATATAGATGCTGCCAGCCCGATCTTTTTTTTCATCGTTGCTTTCCCTGCTGAATGTATTTTCTTTGAGCGAAAGTAAAGACCAGTACCGGCAATTATTCAAGCAATCGTGCGAATTAAAGCTGGACAGGAGATGCCGCTGGTTCGCGCCACATCAGCCAAATGGGGGGAGCCGAGGCAGTAAGCCTG
>CBDTVJ010000201.1:0-7215 GCA_965363655.1 uncultured Halieaceae bacterium
AGATCGAGAACCAGGTATCTGACGAGAAGCAGTGTGGCCACCAGGACGGTAAAGTGACTGTGCCCCATGAGGACTTCCTCGCGAAAATCCGTGCAGTGCGTTACGCCTTCCTGGAGCTGGGTGTGGACGACGGCGTCATCGTTGCCCGTACCGATTCCCTGGGTGCCGGCCTGACCAAGCAGATTGCGGTGACTCATGAGCCTGGTGACCTGGGTGACCAGTACAACAGCTTCCTGGATTGTGAAGAGATGGACGCCGCAGAAATGAATCACGGTGATGTGATCATCAAGCAGGGCGACAAGCTGGTACGTCCCAAGCGTTTGCCTTCCAACCTGTACCAGTTCCGCCCGGGTACCGGCGAAGATCGCTGCGTACTGGATAGCATCACTTCTTTGCAGAATGGCGCTGACCTGTTGTGGATCGAAACCGAGAAGCCCCATATCGGCCAGATCGGCGGCATGGTTAACCGTATCCGCGAAGTGGTTCCCAACGCCAAGCTGGTGTACAACAACAGCCCGTCCTTCAACTGGACACTGAACTTCCGCCAGCAGGTATTTGATGCGTGGAGTGAAGCGGGTAAGGATGTCTCTGCCTTTGATCGCGATGGTTTGATGAGTGCGGACTACGACGAGACAGAACTGGCGGCTGAAGCTGACGAACGCATCCGTACCTTCCAGGCAGACGCCGCTCGCGAAGCGGGTATTTTCCACCACCTGATTACCCTGCCCACTTACCACACTGCGGCCCTGTCTACTGACAACCTGGCCAAGGAGTACTTTGGCGACCAGGGCATGCTGGGTTATGTGGCTGGCGTGCAGCGCAAGGAAATCCGTCAGGGTATCGCCTGCGTCAAGCACCAGAACATGTCTGGCTCTGATCTGGGCGATGATCACAAGGAATACTTTGCGGGTGAAGCGGCCCTGAAGGCTGGTGGTAAAGATAACACCATGAACCAGTTCGGCTGAGTTCATTCTCCATCAAGGGCAGCGCTTGCTGCCCTGCGCAAAGGGCGGGCTAATACCTGCCCTTTTTTGTGGGCGCTATAAACCTGTAAAATAGTTACATTTTCTACCGGGCGCGAAAGTCAGGGCCTCATTTCATGCTAGTGTCCAGCTAGGTGCAGTCTCCAGGAGCCGACCCCCTGCCCATCAGGTGTCGGTAAAAAGTGTGTTGCAGTGCCTGGTCGTTGTGCCGTTATTCCGAATTATTAAAATATAAAAAATTCCGGAGGCTCAACAGATGAAATTCAAAAATACCCGCATGTCACTGGCTGTCGCGGCAGCTTTGGTAGTGTTGCCCCAGTCCAATTATGCTTTGGCGGAGGAACCTACGCTCGAGGAAATCGTTGTTACTGGTACGCGTGCCCCCGGTCGATCGGCAGAGGATTTGCCGGTTCCTGTGGATGTGCTGACCGCGCAGGATTTGGAGAATACCGGCCAGACGGAACTGGGCCGTATGATCCAGGCGATTGCCCCCTCCTTCAATTTCTCCAGCTCCGCTATTAGTGACGGCACCGATGCGTTGCGGCCAGCGACCTTGCGGGGCCTTGGGCCGGACCAGACGCTGGTGCTGGTCAATGGTAAACGCAGGCACCAGGCCGCCCTGATCCATGTGAATACTTCTGTGGGTCGCGGTACTGCGGGCGTGGATATGAATGCCATTCCGGGAGCATCCATCAAGCGGATAGAAGTCTTGCGCGACGGTGCTGCGGCTCAATACGGTTCGGATGCGATCGCCGGTGTGATCAATATCGTCCTCAGGGATGCTGACGAGGGCGGTCGCGCCTATGTTTCCTATGGCGAATACGATGAGAACGACGGTGAGACCTACAACCTCGATCTCAACGCGGGCTTGCCACTGGGAGATGGCGGCTTCGTCAATATGACCTTCAATTACCGGGACAGGGACTGGACGGACCGGTCAGGTGTACAGGGTGATTGCGTCTATGGCGGCTGTGTCGACACCGACGGTAATGGCATCGATGAAATCGGTGACCCCAGGGAACTCACTTTTGATCGCAATTCCTTCAGGATCGGCGATGCGGAATCAGAGCAGTACGCCTTTATCGCCAACGCGGCCTACAACCTTGGCCGGGGAGAACTTTACGGCTTTGTGACCTACTCCAACAGGGAGAATGAATCCGCCGCGTTCTATCGCAACCCGGCTTCAGGTTCATCTTCCTACCTGGATGATGGTGACAACGTTATACCCGACGGCTTTTTGCCTAAGATTAACTCACAGATCGATGATTACTCGGTCGATTTGGGTTACCAGGTTGATTTCAACAGTGGCCTGGGGATGGATGTTTCCTATACCATCGGTGAAAACCAGATCGACTACGACACCAAGGAATCGATCAACTATTCTTATGTCAATTACCTGAATTTTGGCGAGGGTTTGAGCGACGAAGAGATTCGTTCAACCATTCCCAGGTCTTCCAATGCCTACAAACTGGAACTCACCTTGCAGACCTTCAATCTCGGCTTTCACCAGGAGATTGGTGACCTCGCCCTGGCCTATGGTGGCGAGTTCCGCAGGGATGAGTACAAAATCAACCCCGGCAACTCCTATGCTTACCAGGATTTTGACACGGTTGATGGTGTTTCTCTTTACGAGCAGGATGGGCCGGGCGCCATCCAGGGCTTCAACGGTATTTCACCGGTTTCCAGCGTCGATGAAGACCGGGATGTCTGGTCGGTGTATGTCGATGCGGAATACGAATTCACCGAGGCCCTATTGGTGAGCGCTGCTGTGCGCTATGACGATTATGACGATTTCGGCGATACGACGAACTACAAACTGGCGGCCAATTGGGAGATTGTTGACTGGCTGCGGTTACGGGGATCAATCAGTACCGGTTTCCGTGCACCCTCGATGCAGCAGCAGTACTTCAATAATATCAGCACGCAGTTCGTGTCGAATCCCGATGATCCCGACGGGCCGCAGATTTCACAACAGATCGGCACGTTCAGGAATGACGGCGAACTGGCCGATGCTATTGGTATTCCATCGCTCAAAGAGGAGACATCTAACAACTACAGTGCCGGTATTGTGCTGAACCCCATGGATCAGTTGAGCGTTACCTTTGATTATTACTATATTGAAATAGATGACCGAATCGCTCTCAGTAACCGCTTGAGTGCTGCTGATGATCCCAGTGGTTCGCTGGGGGCTGCCCTGGATTCGGTGGGCGCGAGCAGGGCCCAGTTTTTCCTCAATGGTGCGGATACAGAGACCAAGGGTTTTGATTTGATCGCGACCTATTCGGGCATCGAATTATTCGGTGGCAACCTGAATGTTACCCTCGCGGGAAATCATACCGAAACCGATGTAACGGATGTTTACACCGCAGGAGGTCTGTCCGAGGTTGATCCCTCGGTAGTATTCAGCCAACAGGACATTTCGATCATAGAGGATTGGCAGCCGGAAGATCGCGTGAATCTCACCGGTGTTTATACGATCAATAACTTCCTTCTCAATCTGTCAGTGAACCGCTTCGGCGAGTACACAGTGCTGGATGGTGAACAGCAGACATTCGATGCCGTTTATGTGACGGACGTGAAGTTGAGTTATACCCTGGATAACGGGGTGGGTTTCACCATTGGCGGCAACAACGTGTTTGACGAGTACCCGGACAAGAACGAGATTGGTAACAGCCGAGGGGGCGAACTGGAAGCCACACCAGGAGGCGATGTCATTGTGGAGAGCGCAGGGGTATTTAAGTATTCCCGCCGGTCCGCGCCTTTTGGCTTTAACGGCGCTTTCTGGTATGCCGGTCTTTCCTACGATTTCTAGTCCGGTTTAGTGATTGAGCAGGGCGGGTATTTACCCGCCCTTTTTTTGTCTGTGCGTTGAGGGTTCCAAATAGGAATGAATCTGCTACATTTCAATATTGCTATAGAACTTACAACAGGAGGGCCTATGCGCTGGGACGAAATAGATCAACAGGTGTGTTCGGTGGCCAGGGCGCTTTCCGTGGTGGGGGAGCGCTGGACCATGCTGATCATGCGAGACGCATTTCTCGGCACGCGCCGCTTTGACCAGTTCCAGAGCAACCTGGGCATCACCCGGCACCGCCTGTCGGAACGTCTTAACAAACTGGTGGAGCATGGGGTGCTGGTGAAAGTGCCCTATCACGAACGGCCGCTGCGCTATGAGTACCGCCTGACGCGCAAGGGCCTGGGTTTGTACCCGGTGCTGATGAGCCTGGCCCGCTGGGGTGATGAATGGATGGACCAGGGAGAAGGCGCGCCCCTGGAGTATGTCCATCACGGCTGCGGTAAAAAGACCCGGCCAACCCTTACCTGCAGCGAATGTGGTGAGCCCCTGCGTCCGGAGGAGGTCAAGCCGCAACTGGGGCCGGTACTGCAAGAGTTGGCTGCGCATTTGCAGGAACAGGGTGAGTCTTTCACGGCTATTCCCCCGCTATTACGGCGTTCCATGTAAAGCGGCATTTTCTCGCGACAGTGTCGGGGCATGCAGCGAGCTTTGCCTGTTTTTATGACAAAGTAACAGTTATACCCCCTTAAACTTGGAGCATGAACGGGTAGACTGGAACGATAGTTAAATCAATAAAAAAACGCAAAAACAACTAAAAACCTGCAAAAACTACAAAAACAATTAATTTCCTCTCACGGAGCGCCCGCAATGAACTTCAAAAGAACAATACTAGCCTCATCGATCATGGCCTTGATGCCTACCCTCACGGTTTCTTTCGCCCAGGCGGCGGATAAACCCGTGTCAATCGTGGAGGAGGTGGTCGTTACCGGCACCCGCAAGGAGGGTTTGACACCGACGGAAACCATGTCACCGGTCGATGTCATTGGTGGCAGTGCTCTGCAGGATCAGGCCACCTTTGATCTTACCGAGTCACTGAGCAAACTAATACCTGCGCTCAACACCCAGCGCTTCCCTATTGCGGATGGTACTGCGGTAGTCCGGCCGATAACGTTGCGTAACCTGTCGCCTGACCATACCCTGGTGCTGGTCAATGGGGTCCGCCGGCACCGTTCGGCCATGGTCAACCTGCAGTTGGCTCCCCTTGGAACGATTAACCAGGGTTCCCAGGCAGTAGATTTTGCCGCCTTCCCTTCCGCCGCCATCAAGCGCGTGGAAGTGCTGCGAGACGGTGCCTCGGCACAGTATGGCTCCGACGCCATCGCCGGTGTGGTTAACACCATCCTCAACGATGCTGATGACGGCTTTACTGTCTCAGCCCAATATGGCCAGTACGATAAAGAAAATGACGGCGACCGCACCACGGTTAGTGTCAATGCTGGCCTGTCTCTTTTTGGTAACGGTTTCCTGAACCTTACCGGTGAATACGCGGATTCGGATACCACCAGTCGCGGTGTTGCACGAAATTCAGCCGCCGGGGTGGGGGATATTGTAGGCCAGAATGAGGTGGCCTATGGTGGCCTCGGTCAGCGCTGGGGTGACCCGGACATAGAAGCCCACAAGTACTTCGCCAACGCCGGCTACGATGTGACTGATACCTTTCAGTTATACGGCCATGCCAGTTACATGGACGAGGAGACCGAGGGTGGCTTCGTTTATCGTGAGCCAGTTCTGCCTGGGGATGGTAATATTGCTATTCCAGCGCGGACTACACTGCAGATCGACAGCGATGGGGACGGTCGGCCCGATGCGGCTTCGGCGGACCTGGTCAGTTCTATTCGCGACGATGGCCTGATCCCTGACGATTACCTGACCGCTGACGGAGACAGCCCCAGCGGCTATGTGCTGCTCAACCCGATAGCTGCCATGTTCCCCGGCGGTTATAGCCCCAGGTTTGGCGCTGATATCAAGGATATGGAATTTGTCTTTGGGGGGCGCGGTGAAATCACCGACAGCCTGACCTGGGATCTTGTCGGTCGCTACGGTGAGAACGAAGTAGACTATAAGCTGAAGGACAGCATCAACGCGAGTCTGGGTAGTCTGAGTCCGACCAGCTTCAAACCAGGTAAGCTGACCCAGGAAGAGTCAGGTGTAAACCTCGACTTCGTCCAGACCTTTGACAGCATGCCGCTGAACCTGGCCTTCGGGGGCGAATGGCGCAGAGAAACCTACAAGATCGACAAGGGTGACGCCGCTTCTATCGCAGCGGGTCCTACAGGTGCGGTGTTTGGTGTCTTTTCTGACGGTTTCCAGGGCTTCGGTCAAGACACCACGGGAAAATGGGACAGCGACAGTTGGGGCGTTTACGTTGACGCGGAATACGATGTCACCGACAAGTGGACGGTAGGTGCTGCGCTGCGCTATGAGGACTATGATGAGTTCGACGACAGTACTGACTGGAAGCTCTCCACCCGCTATGACTTCACCGACAGCTTTGCCTTGCGCGCAACTGCCAACACGGGCTTTCGTGCTCCTTCCCCAGGGCAGGTGAATACTACCAACGTGACCACCTCTGCTAACTCCGATGGCGTGTTGATTCCAGCCGGAATCTATCCGGTCGACACCCCTATTGCGATGGTGTTGGGTGCACAGCCACTGGAGGCGGAGGAGTCCACTGCCTACACCGTGGGCCTGGTGTGGACGCCCGGTGACCGCTGGGAATTGACTGTGGACTACTACAATATTGAAATCGATGACCGCATCGCTGTTTCCTCAACTACATTGAACCAACAGAACGTTGATGACCTGAACGCGATCGGTTTTGAAAATGCAGACCTGCTGCTCGGTTCTATTGGGAGTTACTTCACTAATGGTTACGATTCGGAAGTTAGCGGTGTCGATGTGGCGCTTAGTTCCTGGTGGGATATGTTCGGTGGTGTGCTGACTACAGATCTGAGTTACAACTACAACAAGCAGGATGTGTCCAACATCAATAATGGCGCAATTCAGCCTGACCGGGTCTTCGACCTGGAGAACCAGGTGCCTGAAAACAGTGCTGTTATGTCATTCAATTACAGTCGGGACGCGTTCTCTACCATGGTACGGGCCAACTACTATGATGAGTGGTCGAGCTCGGATGGACTTCTGGGCGACCCTGTAAACTTCGCCCAGCGTGATTACGATGCTGCCGTTCTTGTGGACATTGAAGCGCGTTACACTTTCGCAGATCACTACACAGTGGCAGTCGGCGGCGAAAACGTTTTCGACGAGTATCCCGATAATGAGCAGGGTGACGTGCTGCAGGACTGGGGTGCCAAGTACGCTATCACCTCACCTTTCGGCTTTAACGGTGCCTTCTGGTACGCGCGGGTCTCTGCC
>CBDTVJ010000202.1:0-7204 GCA_965363655.1 uncultured Halieaceae bacterium
GCGGAGCGGGAAACACCGATGCTGACGGTGCCGCTGTTTCACGCCACCGGTTTATTGTCCGGCCTGCTGCTGCCGATCCACACCGCCCAGAAGGTGGTGATCATGTACAAGTGGGACGCCGGGCGCGCATTGGAGTTGATCCAGCAGGAGAAAATTACCGGCCTGGCCAGTGTGCCTGCGGTCATCCAGGATTTGTTGTATCACCCTGATTTCGACAACTACAATACCGAGTCCCTGATAAGAGTGAGCGCTGCCGGCGCAGCCACGCCCGCAGGCCTGCCGGAGATGATCCGCAAGAAGTGCGGTGAACCCAGTCGTTCTGCCGGTTGGGGAATGACGGAAACCGTGGCAGTCGGGGCTACCATGAGCGGTGTTGTCTTTGACCTCAGCCCGGACAGTGCCGGTATCGTTTCCCCTATCGTGGATATGCGCTTTGTAGACGACAAAGGTAATTTGCAGGATCCTCTTACAGGTGGCGAGATGGAGGTTTACAGCGTTACCTGTACCCCGGGCTACTGGCACAAGCCCGAGGCTAATGCGAACACGTTTGATGAAAACAGATGGATGAAAACCGGTGATGTTGGCCGTATCGACGAAGATGGGTTTTTACATATTACCGGCCGTATCAAGGAGATTGTCATTCGTGGCGGGGAGAATATCTATCCCGGCGAAATTGAGCAGGCAGTTTACGAATTACCCGCGGTCAAGGAGAACGTGGTGTTTGGCGTTCCCGATGATGCTATGGGTGAAGAACTGGCGCTGGTGTTGTTCCTGAATCCCGGTGAGTCCATGGGGGAAGAGGAGCTGCGGACCTACCTCAAGGGGCGGCTCGCCTCCTATAAGGTGCCCAAACATATTCGCTTCTGGGACCACCCCCTGCCGCAGAATGCCAGTGGCAAGCTGCACAAGCTCAACACCCGGGAGACATTCCTGGCTGAGGGCTAAGCGTTTTTTAGCGCTTGGCCAATAATTGCGCGAGTCGCTCTACCTCGGCGATGTCGGCGGTGGCCGGCACCATGAACAGCTCTTCGCAACCGGCGGCCTCGGCGTTGTCCAATGCTTGCAGCACGGCGTCGGGGGAGCTGCGGTGCACTGACTCGGCCATCATAGTGGCTATTTCCGGTCCGGCGATGGCCAGGTATTCGTAGACGTAATCGTAGAGCTTTTGCTGGCCATCATCGGCCAGCGTGTACCAGAAACCTCCCATGCGGTAAGGCTTCTCGCTGCGCCCATTGCGCTCCCAGGCATCATCGGCCATGGCGAAGGTGCGTTCCAGCTCCTCTTTCTCACCATTGCCGGACCAGGCGTACAGGCCATCGGCCCAGTGGGAGCAGCGCTCTATACTTTTGGGCCCCATGGCACCTGCCAATAGCCGCGGTGGAGCGCTGCGGCCCGGTGTGGGGCCTATCATCCCGCCGCCTGCCACAACCTCCTGTCCGCTCCACACCTTGTGCATCTCCTCGATCTGCCGGTCCATCCTGCCATAGCGGCCCTGGAAACGCGCACCGACGGCCTCGTAGTCCTTTTCCCGTCCACCGTAGCCCACTGCCACAGTGTTGACCCGGCCACCGGACAGAATATCCAGCGTCGCCAATTCCTTGGCCACACGGGCAGCGCTGTGCATGGGTAGTACGTAGAGGGTGGGGGTGATTTCCACTCGGCTGGTGGCTGCAGCCGCGGCGGACAGTACCACGCGCATGTCATAGGTTGGCCCGTGAACACGCTCGCCGCAGGACAGGGCGTGGAAGGGGCCGTTATCGATGGCCCGAAACCATGCCATGTAGTCATCCCGGGTGAGCCCGGCTTTCATATACGGTAGGCAGACACCGATTTTCATAGTAGAAGACATAGCTGCAGCACACTCCCTGGTCGATTGGTGAGGACAAAAAACGTATCTTATATTAGCCCAATTCAGTCAGCAGGCTGTTCAGTAATGTGAACCGGTGCTGCATTGCGTGTCGTATGTGTCCGAGGCATTTGGTCAGTTGCAGACTCTGGTGTAACTTGTGCCGCGTTCCATATCGATTGCTTACACTGACAGACGAGAGTTCAGATTATGAAAATTGACGGCCCTTTTTACGCCCAGCTCGGCGATGCCGCCAATGAAGCCCGGCGCCTGGCCGCTATCGGCTACGACGGCGTTTACACACTGGAGGGTAGTTGGGATCCCTTCTACCCGCTGGTCATGGCGGCAGAGCACGCACCCGAACTGGATATCGCTACCGGCATAGCGGTCGCTTTTCCGCGCAACCCCATGCACCTGGCTTACCAGGCCTGGGACCTGCAGCGCTTCAGTAACGGCCAGTTCTCGCTGGGCATAGGCTCACAGGTCAAGGCGCATATCGAAAAGCGCTTTGGCGTCGAGTTCAGCCCCCCGGCGTCACGCATGCGCGAGTATATCCTGGCGCTCAAGGCTATTTTTGATTGTTGGCAGAATGGCGCGAAGCTGGATTTTGACGGTAAGTTTTATCGCCATACCCTGATGACACCCATGTTCAACCCCGGTCCGCTGGATTGTGGGCCACCCCCGGTATTGTTAGGCGCGCTGGGGCCCAAAATGACCGAAGTGGCGGGGGAGGTGGCCGACGGTTTGATCGTGCATCCGTTTAATAGCATGCCATTTTTGTCGGATCACGCCCTGCCGGCTGTGCACAGGGGGCTGGAGAAATCGGGGCGAGAGCGCAGTGATTTCACCCTGCAAATAAATGCCATCGTTATCACCGGTGAAACGGAAGAAGCGAGAGCTGCTGCTACGGAGAGTGTCAAGGGCCTGCTGGGCTTTTATGCTTCCACGCCGGCGTACAGGCCACCGATGGAGGCGGTGGGGTATGGTGACCTGCAGCCGGAGTTGAACCGTTTGTCCAAGGCCGGCCAGTGGGACGAGTTGGGTAGTCATATCGACCAGCAGTTTGTCGAGGCCTTTGCCACTATAGGCGAGCCCGCGCAAATCCCTGGAAAACTGCTGGAGAAGTATGGTGCCGATGCCGACCGCCTGGCCATTTACGCGCCCTACGCAGCACCGGACGAGATGTGGTCCGCCATCATCGCAGGGCTCAGGGGCGGTTAAACAAGGGTGCAGCTACGGTGCGATTTTTTTTACCCACCACTACAGGGGAGCAGGGTTTGCTGTGTAAAGATTTGTCAGGCAGTCGTTGCCAGGCCTGGCCTTGGGATACACTACGCGCCCATATGAATACCTTGTTGCATTGCAGAATTTCTCTCGCGCTTTTGCTACTGCTTGTTGCGTTGCTCAGTGCCTGTAGCAATCAGCCGCAAGTGGAGCAAGTCTTGCGCGCGGAAAATCACCAGTCAGTTGATTTCAGTGGCTCATGGGAGCTGGACTATAGTCAAAGCGATAACATCCAGGAGGAATTTGATTCCCTGGTGAGGGATTTGCAGCGCCAGGCTGAACGCCGCCAGGGGGCAATGAGCCAGGGTCCTGGAGCAGGCATTGCGGTCGGGGGCGGCGGCGCCAACAGTGGGGCATCAGTGGTGGGCCTGGCCCGTATGGCAGACCTGGTGACGCAGTCGCCGCTGCTGGAAGTGGAGCAGGACGCGGATAAAATTCGGGTCAAGCGGGAGGAAAACTTCTCCCTGGCCTGTGAATTTCATGCCGGTCAGTTGCAGACGGTGGAGACCCCCTTCGGCACTGAAATCTGTGGCTGGAACGGTCATCAACTGGTGTTCAGGATGTTGTTGCCGGAGGGCCTCAGTATTCAGCATGTCATGACGCTCGGCGCTACCGGGCAAAAGCTCAATATTGCGACCACGGTCGTCTCTGACCGGGTGTCCTATCCCTTTACGCTGGACCGGGTGTATAACCGCTTCGTACCGGGAGAGAGCGGCTACCGCTGCACCATCACTTTAACCAAGGGCAAGGTATGCACCACAGAAACCCGCTAGTTCACCTGCTAGCCCTGTTGCTTACCTTGCAGTGCTGGGTTGCCGTTGTTTACGCGGCGCAGCCTGGCGGCGAGCCTGTCATGCTGGATGTGGGCCTGGTGATTTTTGATCCGGGTATTCCCGAGGATAAATCCACCCATAGCAAGTTGGGTATATTCCCTGAAATTCGCAAGTCTGAAGCCAAGTACATGCCGGTTATGTTGCGGCGTGTTGTGATTGAATCCGGCAACTGGGGTGTGGTCAGGGTGTTGCCCGAACCGCTGGAATCTTCCGAGTTGCTGGTGCGCGGCCGTATTGTGCATTCCGACGGACAGCGACTTGAATTACACATACAGGCCACTGACGCCACCGGGCGAGGCTGGCTGGATAAGAACTATGCCGCTGCAACTGTTGCCGAGGACTATCCGGTGAGTCTTGATGGTGACCCCTACCTCGGGCTGTACCAGCAGATTGCCGCTGATCTTTACTCCGCCAGGGGGCAGTTGACGCAAAAGCGGCTGCAGCAGATTCGGGAGGTCGCTTTTATGCGCTACGCCGCCAGTCTGGCACCGGATGCGTTTTCGTCCTACCTGGGCTATAGCGAAGAGGGTGTCTATACGCTATCCCGCTTACCGGCGGAGGGTGACCCCATGATCGCCAGGGTGAACAGCGTCAGGAATCAGGAGTACCTTTTTATCGATACGGTGGATGAACAGTATGCGCGTCTCAGTGAAGAAATGGCCACGACCTATCACCTGTGGCGTCAGTATGACCGGGAGCAGGCGCTGTTCAGGACGGGCTACCAGCAGCGTGTGGAGGGCCGTGACAGCCGCGGTAGGCGCGGTTCCTACGCCGCCATGGAGCAAACCTACAACGCCTACAAGTGGTCCAAGATCCATGTACAGGACCTCGATGAGTTGGCTCAGGGCTTCAATAATGAAGTCGCCCCTACCGTCATGGAAGTGAGTGGCCAGGTGTTTCGTCTCAGCGGCACGCTCGATAACCAATACGCGGAATGGCGCGATATCCTGCAGCGCATTTTTACGCTGGAGATGGGCTTGACGCCGTAGCATGGATTTCTGCTATCCTGTGACGATGGATAGCGAAGATAAAGACCACGATACTCTACTGGATTCCCTGAAGCGCTTAACGGGTCAGGTTGCCGGGGGCACATTCGACCTGGCCCGCAACACGGCCACCATGAGCGCTATGTTCGGCGAGACCTGGCTGCGCAGTACCCTGATGAATAAGCTCGAACCGGAGCGTCTGGAGGCGATGGCCGAAGCCGGGCATTTCCTGCGGGACGCGCGGGAGACGGCGGGTATGTCCATCAAGGACCTGTCTGAGAGTATAGGCCTGACTGACCGCAGCGTGCTGGAAGATATTGAGAGCGGCCAGACCATCATGCCGCTGGAATTGATGCTGCGCAGCGCCTCGCTGCTGGCACGGCACGACCCCATTCCATTCCTCATCAAGTTTATGCGCACCTACAACCCGGCCCTGGAAAAGACGCTGGAGCAGTTAGGCGTGCTGGCCCTGCCCAAGCAGTACGAGCGGGAGCGCCGTTTTGTCAACCTGGTACGCCAGCACGACGTGCTCAGGACTTTGTCGGACGATGAGTACGAACGCTTTATCCATTACATGGAAAGCTCATCCAACCTGGTATTGGATGTCATGCTGAAAGAAAAAGAAGCGAACGCACCGGCGCAGCCCGGCCGCGGCAGGGCCAAGGCGAAAGCCGGGGCTGCAGCAAAACCCAGGGCAAAAGCCAAGGCGGCGAAGAAAAAGGCCACTCCCCGGCCGCGCAAGCGCACTCCAGGCAGCCAACGAAAGATGCCGTAACGGCACGATGTAAAACATTAACCTATCCCTCTAACTGATTGATATATAAAATATTAATCTTTTTCTATATGGAATTTTCAAAGTGGCCGTGACGGTAGCAGATAGTGATTCATGGTTTGCCACCTGCCCCAAGGGGGTGGAGAGTTTATTGGCTGCCGAGTTGAGTTCACTGGGTGCGGACAGCACCCGAGAGACGGTCGCCGGTGTTTATTTTACAGGGCCTCGCGCCATCGCTTACCGCGCCTGCCTGTGGTCGCGCCTGGCCAACCGCATATTGTGGCCCCAGGCACAGGTGGATGCCGCTGATGGTGACGAGCTTTATCATTCCCTGCGAGAGATTGATTGGGGGCGATTGTTCGACTCCGCGAAAAGTATCGCCATCGATTTCTCCGGTGAAAACGGCAACATTCGCAATACCCAGTTCGGCGCCCAGCGCAGCAAGGATGCGATTGTTGACTGGTTTGTTGACGCCGAAGGGCAAAGGCCTTCAGTCGATCGCGCAAATCCCGATGTGAAACTCAACGTTCGCCTGGTGCGTGACCGGGCCCATGTGTCTATCGATTTTTCCGGAGGCAGTTTGCACCAGCGGGGCTATCGCCTGCGAGGCGGCGCTGCACCCCTGAAAGAGAATTTAGCTGCGGCTGTGCTGCTGCGGGCTGATTGGCCAGGAGTCGCCGCCCGCGGTGGCGCACTGATTGATCCGATGTGTGGTTCGGGGACACTGTTGCTGGAAGGCGCCATGATGGCGGCGGATATTGCTCCGGGGCTGGCACGCAAGCGTTTTGGTTTTGAGCGCCTGCGGTTTCACGATGGAGCACAGTGGCAAGCCCTGGTCAGCGATGCGCGGGGCAGGGCGGAACGCGGCAGGGCGGCACAATTGCCGGAGATTCGGGGTTACGATGCTGACCAGGCAGTTATCCGCCGGGCCCAGGAAAATATAGCGCGTCTGGGTCTGGAGAAAACTGTCAGGGTTAGCGCGCGGCCCGTTTCCCAGTTAGCCAAGCCGACCCACCGCCCGCTGCCCTATGGACTGCTGATCTGCAACCCGCCCTATGGTGAGCGCCTGGGGGAGAAGGAGCAGTTACGCGGTCTCTATCGGCAACTCGGGGAACTTATGCTGGCGGAATTCCCCGGTTGGCAGGCGGCTATTTTTACCTCTGAACTGGAATTGGGTAAGGCCACAGGGCTGCGCAGTCACAAGCGCTATGCGTTGTACAACGGAGCTATCGCCACACACTTACTGCTGTTTGACCTGGCCGGTAATGAACTGCGTGATATGGGCCTGGCGCCAGTTGCGGCGAGCGATGCTGAGCCTGGGTCTGAGCCTGGGTCTGAGTCTGAGTCTGAGTCTGAGCCCGCGGCGCTATCCGCTGGCGCGCAGATGTTTGGCAACCGTATACGCAAAAATCGCAAGCGCCTGGCCAATTGGGTAAAACGCGAGCAGGTGAGTTGCTATCGCCTCTACGATGCGGATATGCCC
>CBDTVJ010000203.1:0-7195 GCA_965363655.1 uncultured Halieaceae bacterium
CCCACGAATGAACCTGTATTGACATCTATCGTTGTCATGGCCTCGGTCTGGTCTAAGATCAGGTAGCCACCGGACTTCAAATCCACCTTGCGACCCAGGCCGCGCTGGATCTCATCTTCCACCCCGTGCATATCAAACAGGGGGCGCTCACCGACGTAATGTTCCAGCCGGCTGGATACTTCCGGCACGTACTCGCTGCAGAACTCCTGCAGAGCCGCATGGCTTTCCCTGCTATCGATATATATACGCTCCACCGAGGAGCGCGCCAGGTCCCGCACTGTGCGCAGATGGAGAGGCAAGTCTTCGTACAGTAATTCGGCCTTACTCGCCGCACGGGCACGGCGGGAAACGGCCGCCCATAGGCGCTTGAGAAAACGCAGGTCTGCCGATATTTCCTCCAGGCCCACACCCTCAGCAGCGGTACGCAGAATAAAGCCACCTGCATCCGTCATATCTTCCGCCGCCAACCCCTGGGCCAATAGGGCCTGCAGCCGCTCACGCTCCACAGGGTCCTCAATTAACTGGGAGACACCGATATGGTCAGTCTGGGGCATGAGAACAAGGTAGCGGGTAGAGACAGAGAGCTGCGAGGTCAAACGGGCGCCTTTACTGCCCAACGGGTCCTTGGTCACCTGCACGATAACCTTCTTGCCCTCGTGCAGGTGATCTGAAATATTATCGGAGTTGCGGCTGTTGTCCTCGCGCCCTTTACTATCGAGCGACACAATATCCGAGGCGTGAATAAAACTGGTGCGCTCTACACCAATATCCACAAAAGCCGCCTGCATGCCAGGCAGGACTCTCACCACCTTACCCGCATAAATGTTGCCGGCAATACCGCGGTTCACCGTGCGCTCGATATGGACATCCTGGGTCGCTCCATTGTCCACCACGGCGACCCGGGTTTCCATGGGCGTCACATTGACCAGAATCTCTTCGCTCACTGACTTTCCTCACCGCGTTTCATGCCAAGTTTCACGCCACTCTTCATACGACAGGGCCATCGAGCGCGGTGGCAATACCATTGCCGCGCAACAACTGCCAGGTCTCACTCAAAGGCAGGCCCACCACGTTACTGTAACTGCCGCGGATGGAGCGCACAAAGGCCCCACCCAAGCCCTGGATCGCATAGGCGCCAGCCTTATCCCATGGCTCTTTGGTCGCCAGGTAAGCTTCGCAGGCCCCCCTGTCCAGAGACACGAAATCGACCTCGGTTTCTATCAGTTCGCTACTGTAGCCCTGTGCACCTGACAGGCATACCGCGCTCAGCACTGTATGCGTTCGCCCGCTGAGCTTGGCCAGGATGGCCAGGCCATGCATGCTATCCCGAGGCTTACCCAACACCTCGTCATCGACCATTACCGTAGTATCCGCCCCGAGCACGGCAAACGCCGGAAAGGCATACTGTTCGGCAACAGCCTGGGCCTTTTCCAGGGCCATTCGCTGTACATAGTCCCGGGGAAGCTCACCAGTGCGTGGCGTTTCATCGATATCAGCCGGTGCACACTCAAAGTTCACACCCAGACGCTGCAGCAGTTCCCTGCGTCGCGGGGATGCGGAAGCCAGAATTAATTGCACCGCCACCTCAACTGACCCGATAGGTGCGGCGCAGGCTGCGCAGGAAATGCAATACCACTGGCCACAGCAGGGCACTGGAAAAAGCGGGCAGCAGGAACAACACGGTGCGCGCACCAAGCCCTTCCAGGTTCTGTACCCACTGGCAAATCAACTGATTAATACCGACCAGAATGAAGACTACCGCCGACTGCTGCCATAGGCTGTAGACTCGCAGACGCTGGTAGAGCACCAGTGAGAGCAGGGCTACAACTACCAGGGCGAAGGCATTCTGTCCCAGCACGGCGCCCTCCAACACATCCAGGCCCACCCCCAACACCAGACCGGTAGCGATGCCCACCCTGTGCGGCAGCGCAATACACCAGTAAATCAGCACAAGAGCCACCCACTCTGGCCGCCCCCACTGCAACCACTGGGGAAAAGGCATCACCGCCAACACATAGGCCACCACAAAGGTCAGTAATATGACGCTGTAGCCCTGCCCCTCACGGTCTGCCACCGGTCAATCTTCCAAGCTGGGGCTGGGGCTGACGTTATTACCGGGGTTGGTGGTAAAGACCAGCAGCACGTGTCGACTGCGATCGAGTGCCGCTGAGGGGACAGCCAGTATGCGGGCAAAGGCCTCGCCGGGGTCCCGATCAATCTCGCTCACCACTGCGACCGGATATCCCACGGGAAAACGCCCACCGAGGCCAGAGGTCACCAGCAGATCGCCCTTCTGGATATCAGTGGTTGCCGACACATGATGAACTTCCAGCGCACCGAGGGAACCGGTGCCCTCGGCAATTGCTCGCACCCCATTGCGATTGACCTGCACCGGGATCGAGTGGGTCGCGTCGGTGATCAGCAGCGCGCGCGCAGTGCCCGTGCTAACCGCCACGATCTGCCCCACCAGGCCGTCGGCGTCAATCAGGGGCTGCCCGACAAATACACCGTCGCGGCCTCCCTTGTTCAACACCAGCTGGTGCCGCGCCGGATCAGGCGAGACACCAATGAGCTCTGCCACCACGACATCATCGCGCAGCAGTGCGGTGGAATTTAACAGGGCCCGCAAGCGCACATTCTCCGCCTGCAGGGAAGCCATCTGGTGGGAGCGCCCCTGCAGGACCAGACTTTCACGTTGCAGGCGTTCGTTGTCTTCCAATAAGCGCGAGCGGGACTGGATATGGGTCTCGCTCCAGTCACCCAGGCGCGAGGGCAGGTCAGCCATCCAATAGATAGGGGTGCCGAGCGTATCGAGGAGAGCCCGGCCGTTTTCGAGATTATTAAAACGCAAGTCTGCGGTAATCAGGCCGACCACCGTCGCGGTGGCAAGCACCAAGCGCAGGCCCAGGGAGGATTCTTTGACGAATAACGGCTTGATGTCGGCTCCTCAGTTGCCTGCTCAGTACATCTGGCCGTGCAGCTTATTACACTGAACGCGGCTGGACTAGGCTCGGCCGGACTAGGCTCGGCCGGACTAGGCTCGGCCGGAATAGGCTCGGCCGGAATAGGCTCGGCTGGACTAGGCTCGGGCCAGTTCCGGCACCGCGTGTTACTCGGTAGACAGTAAATCCAAGGTGTGGCGGTCCATCCTTTCCATGGCAAGGCCACCTCCGCGGGCAACACAGGTCAGGGGATCATCAGCGACAATGACCGGCAGCCCGGTTTCCTCGGAAATCAGGCGGTCAAGGTCACGCAACAGCGCCCCACCACCGGTCAGCACGATACCGCTCTCGGCGATGTCCGCCGCCAGTTCCGGGGGTGATTGCTCCAGTGCGGACTTAACCGCCTGTACAATCGCATCCAGGGGATCCTGCAGGGACTCCAGGATCTCATCGCTATTGAGTGTAAAACTGCGTGGCACACCTTCGGCCAGGTTGCGCCCGCGCACATCGATCTCGCGTAATTCACTGCCGGCAAAGGCGCAGCCCACTTCCAGTTTGATGCGCTCGGCGGTCGCATCGCCAATCAGGCTGCCGTAGCGGCGGCGCACATGGGAAACAATAGCCTCATCAAAGCGATCACCCCCGACCCGCACAGAATCACGGTAAACCACTCCGTTGAGGGAGATAATGGCAACTTCAGTAGTACCCCCGCCGACGTCCACCACCATACAACCGGTGGCCTCATCTACGCTCAGGCCTGCACCAATCGCCGCGGCCATAGGCTCCTCTATCAGGCGCACATCGCGGGCACCGGCGCTGAGGGCTGATTCTCGAATTGCCCGACGCTCCACCTGTGTGGACATACAGGGCACGCAGACCAGGACTCTGGGGCTGGGACGGATAAACTTGCTCTCATGAACCTTGGCGATGAAATGCTGCAACATCTTTTCAGTCACCAGGAAATCGGCGATAACACCATCTTTCAAGGGGCGAATGGCAGTGATATTACCCGGGGTGCGGCCCAGCATGCGCTTGGCCTCCTTGCCCACCGCTTCAATGGTTTTCTGTCCATTATGTATGCGAATGGCTACCACTGAGGGCTCGTCCAGCACTATGCCTTTATCGCGCACATAGATCAGTGTGTTGGCTGTACCGAGATCTATGGAGAGGTCGTTGGAGAACACTCCGCGCAGTTTTTTAAACATTGGTTCTTGCTATCCTGTGAATACAACGGGGAACCCCGCAATTGCCTTATTTACGCACTTATACTTGCCGACTTTTCAGCGGCGTAATGGCACCACCAAGACGGTCTTGTTGGGAGGCGTAATATTTCCGCAACTGTAACAACCGCGGGGATTTTGGGCAAGGCGCAAATGTGATAAGTTTACGCCCCCTGCCGCCTTGGGGCGGCTGCCAATGGTTCCAGAAAAATGTCTATTGAACAAAACGAGATCGAAAAAATTGCCGAACTGGCACGCATCCGCATTTCCGGGGAGCAACTCGGCCAGGTCACGCAGCGTATCACCGAGATTCTCGCTATGGTGGACCAGTTGCAGGCCGCCGATACCCGCAATGTGGAGCCCATGGCGAACCCCCTGGACGCCATCCAGTGCCTGCGCCCGGACGAAGTGACCGAGCCTAACCGCCGTGAGGCCTTCCAGGCCATCGCTCCCGCCGTCGAAAACGGCCTTTACCTGGTTCCCAAGGTTATAGATTAATCGGCTACCGCCACATCAGGACGACCACAATGCACAACAAATCAGTCGCACAGCTGGCACAAGGGCTGCGCCAGCGCCAATTCTCCAGTGTCGAGGTGACCCGGGCCTATCTCGACCGGATAGCCACCCTGGATAGCCAGTACAACAGTTTTATCACTGTGGACGAGGCCGCAGCCCTGCGCGGTGCCGAAGCTGCCGACCAGCGACTGGCGGCGGGAGAAGCAGCTACCCTGACCGGCATCCCGATCGCCCACAAGGACATATTCTGCACCGATGGTATACGCACCAGCTGTGGCTCACGCATGCTGGACAACTTCGTCCCGCCCTACGATGCCACGGTCATCGCGCGCTTTAACGCAGAGGACGCCGTAATACTGGGCAAGACCAACATGGATGAGTTCGCCATGGGCTCTTCCAATGAGAGCAGTTTCTATGGCCCCGTGCGCAATCCCTGGAACACAGAATTGGTCCCCGGGGGCTCTTCCGGCGGTTCCGCGGCCGCCGTGGCGGGCTTGCTGGCACCCGCTGCCACCGGCACCGACACCGGCGGTTCCATTCGCCAGCCGGCGGCCTTCTGCGGCATTACCGGCCTCAAGCCGACCTACGGCCGCGTCTCCCGCCTGGGCATGGTGGCTTTCGCCTCCAGCCTGGACCAGGCAGGCCCCATGGCCCGCAATGCCGAGGATTGCGCCTTGCTGCTCAACGCCATGGCGGGGCACGACCCGCTGGACTCAACCTCATCCGCAACTGCTACCGAAGACTATTGCGCCAGCCTCAACAACGACCTGACCGGGCTGCGCATCGGCCTGCCCCGCGAATACTTCGGCAGTGGCCTGGATGCCGCCACCGGCAAATGCATCGACCAGGCCCTGCAAGAGCTGGAAGCGCAGGGTGCTACGCTGGTTGAGGTATCCCTGCCCCACAGCGACCTGACCATTCCTGCCTACTACATCATTGCCCCGGCGGAGGCCTCCACCAACCTGTCCCGCTATGACGGTGTGCGCTATGGCCATCGCTGCGAAAACCCCGCTGATCTGCACGACCTGTACACCCGCACCCGTGAAGAGGGTTTTGGGGATGAGGTCAAACGGCGCATCCTGGTGGGCACCTATGCCCTGTCGGCCGGCTATTACGACGCGTATTACAAGAAGGCCCAGCAGGTCCGGCGCCTGATCAAACAGGACTTCATGGACTGCTTCGAGCAGGTGGATATTATTGCCGGGCCCACCACGCCGGGCCCTGCCTTCGCACTGGGCGCCAAGTCCGACGACCCCATCAGCATGTACCTGGAAGACGTGTACACCCTGGCCGTCAATCTCGCGGGCTTGCCGGGCATGTCGGTCCCTGCAGGCTTTGTCGATGACAAGCCGGTGGGTCTGCAACTGATAGGCCGCCATTTTGACGAAGCGCGGCTACTCAATGTGGCCCATCGCTACCAGCAGGCCAGCGACTGGCACCTGCGCACACCGGGAGGGCAGGACTGATGCAATGGGAAACTGTCATCGGGCTGGAAGTGCACCTGCAGCTGGCCACCAAATCGAAAATTTTCTCCGGTTCGCCCACTACCTTTGGGGCCGAGCCCAACACCCAGGCCAGCGCAGTTGACCTGGCGATGCCCGGCATGTTGCCGGTGCTTAACGAACAAGCCGTGCACTGCGCGGTCAAATTCGGGCTGGGCATCGGTGCGCAGATCGGCAAGCGCTCGGTATTTGACCGCAAGAACTATTTTTACCCGGATCTGCCCAAGGGTTACCAGATCAGCCAATTTGAGGCGCCCATTGTAGGCACGGGCAGTTTTGAGATACTGATGGAAGACGGCAGCACCCGGAAAATTGGTATCACCCGGGCTCACCTGGAAGAGGATGCTGGCAAATCCCTGCACGAGGATTTTCATGGCCAGACCGGCATCGACCTCAACCGGGCAGGCACTCCGCTGCTGGAAATCGTATCGGAACCAGACATTCGCAGCGCCGCTGAGGCGGTAGCCTATCTCAAGGCCCTGCACAGCCTGGTGACCTACCTTGGCATCTCCGATGGCAACATGGCAGAGGGCTCGATGCGCTGTGACGTCAATATTTCCCTGCGTCCCGCCGGCTCGGAAACCCTGGGTACCCGGGCGGAGATCAAGAACGTTAATTCTTTCCGCTTCGTGGAAAAGGCTATTCACCACGAATTCCAGCGACAGTCGGATATTCTGGAGGACGGCGGCCAGATTGTGCAGGAAACTCGCCTGTACGATGCCGACAAGGATGAAACACGCTCCATGCGCAGCAAGGAAGTCGCCAACGACTACCGCTACTTCCCCGAGCCTGACCTGCTGCCAGTGGTCATTGACGACGCCTACATCGAAGCTATCCGCGCCAGCTTGCCCGAGTTACCAGTGGACAAGCGCCACCGTTTCACTGAGCAGTACGGGCTTGGCAAGTATGACGCTAACGTACTGTCCGACAGTCGCGCCCTGGCTGATTATTTTGAAGCGGTGGTCTCAAGCTGCGGTGACGCCAAGATCGCCGCCAACTGGGTCCAGGTGGAACT
>CBDTVJ010000204.1:0-7192 GCA_965363655.1 uncultured Halieaceae bacterium
GGGGCTTACGCTGGTCATGACATGGCCCAAGGGGCTGGTGCAGGCCCCCAGCGCCATGCAGCGGGTGCTCTATATGCTGGGTGATAACCTGGGGCTGGTACTGTCCTTGCTGGCCTTCTTCGGCAGTGGCGCTTACCTGTTTCTAATGTGGTCACGGCACGGACGGGACCCGCAAGGGGATATCGTTATCCCGCTGTATGAACCACCCGCGGGTTATTCCCCGGCATCAGCGCGCTATATCAGTAGAATGGCTTATGATAACAAGACCCTCACAGCGGCCCTGGTCAACCTTGCCGTTAAGGGGCATGTTGGTATTACCTGTATTGACGATGATTACTCTCTCAAGCGTAAATCCTCTGCAGAAGAACTGGCTCCGGGCGAGGCCGCTTTAATAGACAAGCTTTTCCGGCAGGGCTCCGTCCTGGTGCTGGAAAACAGTAATCACGCACAGGTATCTGTCGCGCGCAGCGCACATAAGGCTGCCCTCAGGAAAGATTACCTGAACACCTACTTCAAGAAGAACGGCATTCTGCTGCTGCCCTCGCTTGCAGTGTCTCTATTGCTGCTGTTCATTATCCTGGTTACAGCCTCTATGGTCCCGCTGGTGGCGGTGATTTATGCCGGGGTAATCGCACTGCATGTGCTTTTTGCCTATCTGTTGAAAGCACCGTCCAAGCGCGGCAGGCTGTTGCTGGATAAACTGGATGGGTTCAAGCTTTACCTCGAGGTCGCGGAGAAGGATGCCCTGGAATTGCGCCATCCCCCGGAAAGAACACCCGAGCTGTTTGAGAAATACCTGCCCTTTGCCATTGCCCTGGGCGTAGAGCAGGCCTGGGCAGAGCAATTCGCCGAAGTCTTCGCACGCCTTGCCGCCGCCGGTGGCACGCCTTACAGCCCCCACTGGTACAGCGGTGATTTCAGTTCCAGCAGAATTAACCGCTTCACCAGCGATGTCAGTAACAATTTTTCCTCCGCCATATCCTCGGCCGCTACACCACCCGGCTCCAGTTCCGGCAGTGGCGGTGGTTCTTCCGGCGGCGGGGGAGGCGGTGGCGGGGGAGGTGGCTGGTAGCGCGATTTTGCTAGCTATCCTGTCAGCGATTAAATTCAAATGAACACAAAATAATCAATAAAAGGAGAACGATATGGACCATGCGATGCTGACCCCGGTATTGGCACTGATTACCTGGACGCTCATTATCTGGACCTGGATGTACGCACTGCGTATTCCCGCGATGCAGGCGGCCCAGGTTAACCCGCAGGATGCCGCGCACCCCGGCTCATTGAATGTGTTGCCAGTTTCCGTGCGCCAGGTCGCCGATAACTACAATCACCTGCATGAACAGCCCACGGTATTCTATGCCCTGGCATTTTACTGTGTGCTGGCGGGTACCGGCGACGAGACCAATGTCGCCCTGGCATGGATTTATGTGGCGCTGCGCGTTCTCCACTCGCTGATCCAGTGCACAGTGAATAAAGTAATGCTGAGGTTTTCGGTGTTTGTGCTGTGTTCGCTGGTGCTTGTTGCTATCACTGTGCGCAATCTACAGGTCTTGTAGCGCGAGCTGTGGCCCCTATAACTGCACCTCAATACAGCGACTGGCTTGATTCGCCTTGGCCCGCGCGTCGTCAATATCGTTACCCAGCGCCAGTGCCACCCCGAGGCGACGCTGGCCGGCGACCTCCGGTTTTCCAAATAGTCTCAGATCTGTGTCGGGCTGGCTAAGTGCCTCTACCAGTCCGCTATAAGCCATCTTGTCAGAGTTGCCGCTGACCAATACCACGCTGGATGCCGCGGGACCATGCTGGCGAATAGCGGGGATTGGCAGGCCCAGAATGGCACGGGCGTGCAGAGCGAATTCTGACAAATCCTGTGATATCAGGGTGACCATCCCGGTGTCGTGGGGGCGGGGAGAGACTTCGCTGAAGTAAACATCATCACCCTTAATGAAAAGCTCCACTCCAAACAGGCCCCAGCCCCCCAGTGCCTCAGTCACCTTATTGGCAACATCGTGCGATTTTTGCAGTGCGACAGGTGACATCGGCTGGGGTTGCCACGACTCCTGGTAATCACCGCCTTGCTGGCGGTGGCCAATGGGTTCGCAGTAGCTGGTGCCATCACGGTGGCGAATGGTCAGCAGGGTGATTTCGTAGTCGAAGTCGATGAAGCCCTCGACAATAATGCGGCCCGCGCCCGTGCGGCCGCCAGCCTGTGAGTAGTCCCAGGCATGATCGACCTCGTCCCGGGAGCTCACCAGGCTCTGGCCCTTGCCGGAGGAACTCATGATGGGTTTGATCACACAGGGCAGGCCTATTTCCTCAATGGCGTCGAGATAAGCCTGCTTGTCATCGGCAAAACGAAACGGTGAGGTGGCCAGGCCCAGTTCTTCCACTGCCAGCCGGCGAATTCCCTCGCGATTCATGGTGAGCTGTGCGGCGCGGGCGGTGGGTATGACCTTATGCCCCTCCTGCTCCAGCTCCACCAGGGTATCGGTGGCAATCGCCTCTATCTCCGGCACAATATAATCGGGCTTTTCCAGTTCGATCACGGCGCGAAGCGCATCACCGTCGGTCATCGAGACGGTATGGCTGCGGTGGGCAACCTGCATGGCGGGAGCGTTGGCATAGCGATCAACCGCAATGACTTCTACGCCCAGGCGCTGCAGTTCAATGACCACCTCCTTGCCCAGTTCGCCGGAGCCACACATAAGGACTTTGGTTGCGGTGGTGGAGAGGGGTGTGCCAATCTGCGTCATCGTGTATTACCTTTGGTCAACGGAGGCGGGATTTCCGCCCTGTAATCAGGGGCCTTTATTATGGCAGAAAAGTTGCATTTGCAGCGCTGCGCTGGAAAAAAATTGACGATAGATGGCAGGCCAGTAGCCAGCACCCCCCGGTTAGCTGGTAAGCTCTGTTGCGCTGAACAACTTATCCTGACTGGCCCATGATCAGCGGCTGTATGAGTGTTCATACTGTGGAGCGCTGTTAAAGCACTATACTTGTCTGAATTAACTATGGAGTACGATAATGACTGAAACCAATTCGCCCGCGATGGAAATGCTCGCCTCTATGATGTCCGGTGGCGTGGTCTCCCGGGATCATGCCCGGGAAGCGATCCTGTTACTCGAAGACGATTTGCCCCATGTGAGCCTGCCCGACGGCTCGACCCTGCAGTTGTTGCAGGTGGATCTCAACCAGAACCTGTGGGTGGTGCGAAACCACTTCAAACCCGGGTTTTGCATAGATACCCATTACCATACCGGACCGGTTTTTGCTGTCACACAATCGGGCGAGTGGTTTTACAAGGAGTATCCCGACAAGGTCAACAAGGCGGGGGCCTACCTGTATGAGCCTGCCCATTCACTGCACACACTGACCGTCGCCGATGACGCGACCGAAGATGCGGTGGTGTGGTTCGCTATCTTCGGCAGTAACATCAATATCAATGACGATGGTGATGTCACCAGTATTCTCGACGCCCGTACAGTGTTGACGGCTTATCGGGCGCTGTGTGAAGCCGAGGGCAAGAACTGCGACAAAGTTATTGTGCAGGGGGAATAACACAGATGCCTGAGCTGCGGTCTGCTTTCATTACCGGTGCCGGAGGCTTCATCGGCAGGCATCTGGTGCGCCAACTACTAGCAGAAGGAGTAGAAATAGTTGCCCTTATGATGCCGGGTGAACTGGTGCCCGATGAGTGGGGCGATAGCGTCCGTTTGGTAGTGGGCGATGTGCGGACCCTGTCCTCACTGGGCGATGATATAGGCAAGGTAGACGCGGTATTTCATTTGGCTGCTGTAGTCAGTGATTGGGGCAGCCAGCAGCACCATGTCGATATCACGGTGGACGGTACCAGGCAGGCGATTGATCTTGCCTGTGGTTGGGATGCGCATTTTGTCGTAACCACCAGCGTATGCGCCTATGCATCCGCGCTGGCACAGGGCGAGCTGACCGAGGATATGCCGGTTGGCACGCCAGCTTCGCCCTATGAGTTTTGTAAACAGGAACAGGAACGCCTCACCCGTGAGGCAGTAGAGCAGCGACAACTCAAGGCCACGATCATCCGTCCCGGGAACGTGTACGGTGTCGGTAGTGGTCCCTGGGTTGTTGGGATGGTCGATATGCTGCTTCGGCAACAACCCTCCCTATTAGGCAGTGGAGACTGGGACGCAGGGCTTTGTCACGTCAACAACCTGGTCAGCATGCTGATCGCAGCGGCCCGCTCTGAATGCACTTCTGGCGAAGTGTTTAACGCTGCCGATGGTTACGGAGTGACCTGGAATACCTACCTGCACCGACTGGCCCAGGCCGCAGGCACCCCGCCACCAAGGCGTATGTTTAATGCTCTCGCCAGGATCGCTGCTCCTGTTTTCGAGTGGCATGGGCGACTGACAAAACGGCAAGAACGTCCCCCCTTGACGCGGCAGCTATATCGCCTCATCGGCGGCCCCAACCAATTTTCAATTACCAAGGCACAGCGGTGCCTGGATTATAAGCCAGTTGTAAACTTTGAGCAGGCAATGAACGAGTTGTCTGCACACTATGGCGTGCCCATAAACGAAGACCGGCAGCCCTGGGTGTGGGTAACCGGCAGCGCCAGTGGCTTAGGGCGCTACCTGACAGGACAACTGCTACAAAAAGGCCACAGGGTACTGGCGACCGACATGGATATGGAAGCACTGGAGCTGACAGCCGGGGCAGACGGCTGGCCCGGTGATCGGGTGACGCTGGAAGTGCTGAATGTTACAGAGTCGGCCCAATGGCACTCTCTGCTGGAGAAGTATGAAGGGCAGGGCGTGTCCTTTTCACACCTGCTTAACGTGGCCGGAATTATTCGTCCGGGCTTCAGTTTTGAAAATACCGCGCGGGACACGGGTATACAGCTGTCTGTGAATGTAATGGGCACTGTCAACGGCTGCGATAGCCTATTGCCTCATTTCCGTGCCAGGTATGCGGGGCACATTATCAATGTCGCCTCCCTCGCCGCGTATGGTCCAGTGCCCGGAGTTGTCGGTTACTGTGCCTCCAAGGCTGCGGTACGTAGCTTCTCCAATGGGCTGTGCATGGATTTGCAAGTGTCCCAATCGCCGCTCAAGGTGTCCTGCGTGTGCCCGGACCTCATCGCCACGCCCATGATGGACCAGCAGGTGGAGTGTGGTGAGCACTCGCGTGTGGTATTCAGCGGTCACAGGCCTTTATCGACGGAAGAGGTTGGCACTGTGATTCTACGGAAGGTCTGGGAGAGACAGCCGATGGAGGTCGCTATCACGCGTCGCCGTGGATGGATCGGCTTGTTTATGGGGCTGGATCCGCGCCTCGGATTATGGGGCGCCAAACGCATGGAGCAGAAGGGCAGGGATAAGCTGCAGCGTATTCGTGCCGGGCAAGATGGCACGAATCAGTAGGCTACTGATCGCTGCTCTGCTCTCGTTCCTAAGCCTTGAGCTGCAGGCAGCAGCTGTAAGCGATCAACGGCTGCAGGAAGCAGATCAGGATGTCGATAATTGGCTGACCCACGGAGGTACCTACCGCGAACTGCGGTTTAGCCCACTGTCGAAGATCAATGCAGGCAACATCGATCTTTTGGGGCTTGCCTGGTCATTCGAAACCGATACCGCAAGAGGCCTGCAGGCGACGCCGCTGGTGATCGACGGCGTGATGTACTTTACCGGCGCCTGGAGCGTCGTTTATGCGCTGGATGCCGTGACGGGAAGCTTACTGTGGCAGTACGATCCACAGGTGCCCAGGGAGAGCGCCTATAAGTACTGCTGTGGTGTCGTGAACCGCGGTGTGGCGGCGTGGGGCGACAGTATTTTTGTAGGCAGCCTGGATGGCAGGTTGCTATCACTTGACGCAGTCAGCGGCGCGCTTAACTGGCAGCAACAAACGGTCGACAGCACCAAGCCTTACAGCATCACAGGTGCTCCAAGGGTCGTCAATGGCAAGGTGATCATCGGCAACGGCGGCGCGGAATACGGTGTACGCGGTTATGTCAGTGCCTATGATGCGTCTAGCGGCGAGCAGCTATGGCGGTTTTACACGGTGCCCGGCAATCCAGCCGAGGGCTTTGAAAACCCGCAAATGGCAATGGCCTCTGCAACCTGGAGCGGGGAATGGTGGCGCCTCGGCGGCGGTGGCACCGTATGGGATTCTATCGCCTTCGACCCCGAGCTTAATTTATTGTACATCGGGGTCGGCAACGGTTCTCCTCACAACCAGCAGTTTCGCAGCCCCGACGGCGGCGACAACCTGTTCCTAACCTCCATTGTCGCTCTTGATCCTGATACGGGCGAGTATGTCTGGCATTACCAGCAGGTTAACGGCGAAAGCTGGGATTACACTGCCACCCAGCAAATGGCACTGCTGGATATAGAGTGGCAGGGCCAGCCCAGGAAGGTCATCATGCAGGCCCCCAAGGCCGGCTTCTTCTATATTATCGATCGTACTAATGGGGAGCTGCTTTCGGCCGAGCCCTATGTCAGGCTCAATTGGGCCAGCCATGTGGATCTGGAAACAGGCCGGCCGGTGGAAAATCCTGCAGCCCGTTACCCTGATGGTAGTACCGCCATGGTTTACCCGACGGGCATGGGAGGCCACAACTGGCACTCGATGTCATTCAACCCGCAAACGGGGTTGATGTATATCCCCGTGCAACAGCTCGGTTTCCAGCTCACGGCCCTGCATAAACTTGAATACCAGGAGCGCCAGTGGCACCTTGGTTATGACAGCGGTGCACCGCCGGGTAATCACCTGCTGACCCAGGCCTTACTCAAAGAAGTACCCCAGGGCTACCTGCTGGCCTGGGACCCTATGAAGCAGACGGAGGCATGGCGCGCTCCCTACCCTTACATTGGCAATGGTGGCACCTTGTCTACCGGCGGCAATCTCGTCTTCCAGGGTAGTGCCGATGGCTATTTTCACGCCTACCGCGCCGACACCGGAGAGCGCTTATGGTCCTTTGCCACACACAATGGAATCATGGCGGCACCGGTGAGCTTTGCCATTGACGGCGAGCAATACATCTCGGTGCTCGTTGGGCGCGGTGGCGGCATGAGTATGTATTTGGGCATTGATTACGAATCATCCGCGGCAAACCCAAGGGGCAGGGTGATGACGTTCAAGTTGGGTGGTACCGCAGAATTACCGCCACTGCCTGAGCTTACTGCATACCCCGAACCGCCAGCGCTTACTG